>CBIMJO010000715.1:0-5641 GCA_966244135.1 uncultured Actinocrispum sp.
AGCATCGCCTGGCGCTCGCGCATCTGGGCTTCGGTCGAGCTGGTCACGATCTGGTCGACCGCCCCGGTCAGCACCACACCACAGTTCGCGGTGACCTGGTGCCGGCCGGCCTGGATGCGGGTGAACTCCACCGGCGCCTTGAACGTGCCGTCCGCCTCCGCGACCGCGGTGCCGACCCGCTCACCGTCCGAGGTCAGGGTGACGGCCGCGCCGGGCGTACATCCCTTGCCGGCGGCGGAAAGTCGATCACCGGGGCTGATCGCGGGCTTGTCCAGGACCAGGTCGCTGTCGGACGGCGGCTCGGTCGTCACGTCCGTAATGGACGGTGGCGGCGGCTCGGTGGTCGTGGTCGGTGGGGTGGTCGTCGTCGGCGGAGTCGTCGTGGTGACTCGCGGACGGCTGGGGCCGCCGGGATTGCCCGGGGGCGGGGTGCCCGGGCCGCCGGGCGGGTTGGTGACCGGCGGGTTGGACGGCGGGTTGCCCGGCGGATCGGAGGGCGGGCTGGACGGCGGGGCGAGCACGGTGAACGGCTTGCGGGCCAGCGGCTTGCCGACACACACCATCACGACCAGCGTGCTGCCCGGCGTGGCGTCCGAAGGCACGGTCGCACCCATCGAGCCGCTTGAGGCATGCGATGTGGCGATGGTCTTGCCGGCGAGGGTGAAGCTCACGTTGTCACAGTTGGCGCCGGACCAGATCAACTTGAACCCGTCGCCGGGCGCGCCCGAGTTCGGGCTCGCGTCAACGGATGGCGGCGGTGGTTGGGTCGAGCTCTGTGCGCTCGCGAGGGGCGCAGCCACCATTGCCAGTGCCAGGCCGGCGGTCAGCCCGCCGGCGGCCCGTAACACCGTCCGCATTGTCACCTCTGAAGATCAGTTGAACCGGATCACCGCCACACCGGCCAGGATGAAGAACACGAGCACGATCATCGTGCTGCTGTGCCCGCCGGTGGAACTGGTGACGATCTGGTCCACCGCTCCGGCCAGCCTGACCCCGCACTCCGTGGTGACCTCGTGCCGGCCGGCCCGGATCCGGGTGAACTCCACCGGTGCGCTGAAGTTCCCGTCGGCGTCGGCGACAGTACCTCCCACCCGTTCCCCATCGGAGATCAGGGTGACCGGCGCCCCAGGTGAACATCCGCGTCCGGTGGCGGACAACGGGTCGCCCGGGTTGATCGCGGGCTTGTCGAGTTCGAGCGCTCCGCCGGTTGGAGTAGTGCTGGTCGGCGTGTCCGTTGTGGACGTTGGCGGCGGCTCGGTCGTCGTGGTCGGTGGGGTGGTCGTGGTGGGTGGAGTCGTTGTGGTGACTGGCGGACGGGTGACCGGTGGCCGGGTGACCGGTGGGTTGGTAACCGGAGGAATGGTTACGGGGGGATTTGTTACCGGCGGAGTGATCGGCGGATTGCTGGGCGGGCTCGACGGTGGCGTCACGGGCTTGTTCACGGTGTAGGTCGCCACCGCGGAAAGTCCCTTACAGTTCCCGATAGTGATGGATCCCCTGACCGTATGGGCGCCAGGTGCTGCCCCATCGGGCACTCTTGCGTTGATGGAACCGGACCCATTGGGCCCCGGCGGCGCCTGAAGGGGCGGCGAGAACGGCTTCTCGTCCCAGGTGAACTCGATGTTCCGGCAGGCCAGCTCGACCAGAAAGAACCCCGACCAGTTAATCGTGAACGTGTCGCCCGGAAAACCGTTGTTGGGCTTGAGAATCAGCCTCGTCGAGGGCGGAGGCTGGGTAGTCGACTGGGCTTCTGCCAGGGGCGCTGTGGCCAGCGCGATCGCCAGGCCGGCGGCCAGGCCGCCGCCGATCCGCAACACCGTTCGCATCGTTACCTCTATCGCGCATGCCGCCGGAAAACTCCCGCACGTTGTAGCATTCCCGTCCAGTCCTCACACTCGACCAACGGGATACCCATGAGACGCGTGATTGCGGCGGGGGTTGCGCTTGCCGCATGTGCCGTCCTGTTCGGCGCCGCCCCTGCATTCGCTGCCGAACCGCTTCAGCTGACGGTCAGCCTGGACGGTCGTGACATCAACGGAAACACCGTCACGATCGACCCGGCGAAGCCCGCCGAGCTGTCGGTGACCGCGATCAACAACTCCGATTCCGTGGTGCGAGTGCGAAGCGTGCGCGTGTCCGGAGTGGCCCTCGCGCTCACCTTCTTCTCCTATGACACCACGATGCCGTTCGACGTGCCCGCCAAGAGCCGGGTCACCCGGACGCTGGTGCTGGACTTCACCGACCTCGGCGGGCAGGCGATCGGCCTGTTGCCCACCACGGTCGACATCGTTGGCGCGCAGCGGGAAGACCTCGGCAGCGTAAGTACCGTCAGTGACGTTCGCGGTTCGCTGTGGTCGGTCTACGGCGTTTTCGGCCTCGCGATGCTGGTGATCACCGCGTTCTTGTGGGCCACTGCGTTGTTCGCACTGGCCCGGCATCGGCTGGCGCCCAACCGGTGGCGGCGCGCGCTGCGCTTCCTGCCCGCCGGGATCGGGACCGGGCTGGTCGCGGTCATAACGCTGTCCGTGTTGAAGCTCGTGCCGCCGGAGCCCGCGATCGAGATCCCGGTCGTGATCGGCACCGCGGCCATCGGCCTGATCCTCGGTTACCTGACGCCGCACCCGATCCCGCCGCTGCCGCCATCGTCCACTCCGGATGATCCCACCATGGACCTGCGCACCCGGCGGCTGGAGAACACCACCGAGGGCTTCGCATGACGGCTCCGTACAGCATGGTGAACGCCTTGCCGCAGTACGCCATCGGCGCCAAGATCGGCGAGGGCGGGATGGGCGAGGTGTTCGCCGGCGTGCACCGGTCGCTCGGCCGTCACGTTGCCATCAAACAGCTGCCGAACGCGGTGGCGGACAACGCGACGGCCGGCGTCCAGTTCGACCGCGAGGCGCGGGTGCTGGCCAGCCTGGACCACCCGCACATCGTGCCGGTGTACGACTACGTGCAGAACCTGCTCGTGATGGAGAAGCTCGACGGCGGCACGGTGTTCGACCGGTTCCACGCCGGGCAGGTCAACCCCGAGCAGGCCTGCGCGATCACCCTGGCGATGCTGGCCGGGCTGCACGAGGCGCACAGCGCCGGGGTGCTGCATCTGGACGTCAAGCCGAAGAACCTGTTGTTCAACGGCAAAGGCGTGGTGAAGGTCGCCGACTTCGGCATCGCCCGGGTGGTCAGCGAGGGCGCCACGCTGGTCACGCACAGCGGCGAAGTCCTTGGCACGCCTGCGTACATCGCGCCGGAGCAGGCATCCGGTTCCGCGCTGAGCCCGGCCGCCGACGTGTACGCGGCCGGGACCGTGCTGTACGAACTGCTCACCGGCGACATCCCGTTCGACCGCAGCCGGGGCGGGCTGGCCCTGGTGCGTCAGCACATGTTCGCCGATCCCGCGCCCATCCAAGGGGTTCCGGAGCCGCTGGCGTCGGTCGTCATGCGCAGCATCGCGCGTGAGCAGTCGGACCGCTATCGCGAGGCTGAATCGTTCGCAGTGGACCTGGCCGGCGCGGCGACCGCGGTGTACGGGCAGGGCTGGCTGGAACGATCCGGAATTCCGGTGCTGCACCTGACGCCCCGCGTGTTGTCGGCGCTCAGTGGCGGCTCCTACCGCGAGGGCCCGACCGTTGTCACACCGAGGGTCCATGGCGCCACCGCCGACCGGACCCTGGCCGTGCCCGGAATGGACCTCCAGGTCGAACGGACGCCGAGCCGGGCCTGGATCCCTGGTGTGCTGGCGGGCCTGGCGCTGGTCGCGGTCGTGGTGGTGGCGCTGATCTCGCCGGGCCGGTTGCCGCATCCGGAGATCACCGGCGCGAACGTGTCGGTGGCCGGTGCACCCGCGGCCGGGCCCGCCACCCTGGACCTGAGCAAACCCGTTGAGATCAGAGGAAAAGGTCCGATCAGCGGATCGGTCGAGCTGACCATCTCCGGTGCCTCGGTGCCGATCAGCTCGGGCAACCAGCAGGTGCGGACCGACCAGGACGGCAACTTCACCGCGCACATCGAGATGCCCGGGATCACCCGGTGGATCGTCGGCGGCGCGGTGACCGGCGAGGTGAAGTTCGCCCGGCCGGACAACACGACCGTCGTGCAGGAGCTCACCGTGCGCACGATCCAGCACCCGCTGGCCAGCGCGATGGGCACCGGAAGCCTCCTGCTGGGCCTGTTCGCCCTGGCGTACCTGGAGTCCACCGTCCGGACGCTGCGCCGCGGCTACCGTCGGCCGTCGGCCAAGTACAGCTCGCTGGTGCTGGGCGCGTTGTTCGGCATCACGGCCTGGCTGCTGATCTCGGTGTTGTCCGACCACGAGGTCGACGCGGTCTATGGCCTGGGTGCGGGGATCGCCGGTGCGATCGGCGCGTTCTGCCTTGTGCTGGCTACTGAACGGTCTGTGCGCGCAGCGCGTGGGACAAGGTGACCAGCTCGGCCACGTCGGCGTCCAGGCCGTTGCGCTCAGGGATGGCGACGGGGACCGCCTGCGTGGCCGGCTGATCGCCGGATGCGTGTGCCCGCAAGGCCTCACGCAGGTTCGCCGCGAGGTCGGCGCTGGTCCCATTGAGGTACGGGCTGATTCGCACCAGGCCATCGCGGCACTCGATGACCCGCCGGTAGTAGCGGCGGTGCACCCCGCGCAGGCTCAGGTCACGCCACTTGGTCACCGGGACGCGGCTCAGCGCGTCCTCCGGGAACTGCGCGTTCAGCTCGGTCCACAGTGGACCGAGTTCGCGGTAGGCCCGCAGGTGGTGCCACCACACCCGCAACGCGGCCAGGCGCATCATCGCCGCCGGGTAGACCACCCCGATCAGGCACAGCGCGATCCCGGGCAACAACAGGAACGTGGCGCCGTAGTAGCCGAGGGTCGTTTCGGCGGCGCCGTCCGCGGACAGCTCCGGCGGGGCGGCGTCGCCCCCGGCCCAGCGGATGATGATCGCGGGCACGAACACGCAGTCCGCCGCCGTGATCCCGAACAGGCCGACCGCGGACATCCGCAGGCCCAGGGCCAGCCTGGGGTCGGCCGTCCGGGCGTAGCGCAGGTCCCAGATGGCCGCGGCCGCGCAGCCGAACGCCAGGTAGAGGTCGGCGGTCGTCCAGAACACGGCGATGGACGTGACGGTGTGGTCCCGGGTCCGCGTCCCGGCCGGCGTCAGGATCACCGCCACGGTCAGCACCGCCAGCGCCAGCACCAGCGGGATGGCCAGCCGGCGGAACCGGCGCCACGCGGTCTCCCGGTCGGCGGCATTGAACAGGAAGAACCCGATCAGGCAGTTCATCCCGACCAGCAGCACGACGTGCTGGGCCAGCCGCAGCGCCAATGGCGGCACGCCGAGGACCGTCGTCTCGTGGTCAGCGGCCATGCCGAGCGGGAACGCCAGCGCCCAGCACGCGAACAGCGCGGTGAGCGAACCCAACGCCAGGTTGCGGGGCGTGCGGGCCAGCCGGGTGGCCATCAACCCCAGCACGAGGACCGAACCCACCCCGTATGCCACCAGCAGCACGGTCACGCGGAGCACCGTACCTCCTTAGGATGGACAGATGAACGGCCGGGCGTTTCTGGAGAAAGTCGTCAAGGAGCAGTGGGACGGCGGCAAGGGCAAGGTCAACGGGTCCTTGCACACGACCAAGCCGGTCGACCTCG
>CBIMJO010000716.1:0-5641 GCA_966244135.1 uncultured Actinocrispum sp.
AGCCGGTCGAGGTCGGCCTGGCTGCCGTGGAAGACGTCCGCGGTCGCCGGCGCCGGGATGCCGTCCGGAACGGCCACGTCGGTGTACTGCCACATCAGCCAGGACGACGAGCCCGCGGGCAGCGGCGGCTGGGTGATCGACTGGCGGTAGTCCGCCAGCTGCAACTGATACGCGGCGAACGCGGTGGTGGAGCCCATGCAGGCGTCCAAAAAGGACTTCTGCGTGTAGATGATCGGCTTGCGGCCGAACGCGGCCTCCACCTTGTCCAGCCACGCCCTGGTGTCCGCGACCGTGGCGAACGGCGGGCAGCGGCCGGAGCCGTCGTCCATCCGTTCCAGGTCGAACACCGGCGGCAGGTCACCGGCGCGTTTGCCGGTGTAGCCGGTGGCTTTGACCGCGGCGATGAACCGGTCCGCCTGTGCGGCACCGGTGTTGGCCGCCGAGCCGGTGTAGAAGTGGTACGGCGCGACGGCGAGACCCGCGTTGCGGGCCGCGGGCAGGTCGATGGCGAGGTACTCGTCGGTGACGTTGAGGCCGCGGGTCGCCTTGACCGTCGCGAACTCCACACCGGACGCCTTGACCGCGGCCCAGTTGATCGCCGCGCCGCCGGGGTGCTGGTACTTCGCGGTGTCCACGCCGTCGATCGCGTACCCGGCGGGTTTGGGCGGCGCACAGTAGGCGTTGCGCGACGACCAGTCGGCCAGCTTGGCCCAGGTGTTCGGTCCGACGACCCCGTCCGCACCGAGGTTGACGCAGTGCTGGAACGCGATCACGCGGGACTCGGTGCCGCCGCCGAAGTCACCGTCGATGGTCAGCGGCCCGTAGTGCCACGGGTCCATCGCCAGGTTGAGCCGGCACTGGACCTCCTTGACTTCGACGCCGTTCGCGCCTTTCTGCAAAGAGGGCCGTGCATCGGTGAGCCCGCACACTTTCGCCTGCGCGGTGGCCGATGTTCCGGCCGGTGAACATTTCCGCGGATGAGCCGACCAGGTATTGAGCGCACCCCAGGTCTGCGCGCCGATCTCGCCGTCCACCGAAAGCCCGGCGCACCGCTGGAAAACACGCACCCGCGCATCGGTCGCGGGCCCGAACTGACCATCGGCGCCAATGGGCGTGTACTTGCTCGCCTTGGTCGCGAGATTGAGCTGACACTGCGCTTCGGTAACCTGGTCCCCGGTCGCGCCTTGATGAATTGCGGGTTGCGCGGTGGTATGGCCGCAAACCGCTATGGGTTCCGCCGAGGCGGCACCCGCGGAAAGCGTCGCCGCCGCCAAGGCAAGGACGACGCCCCAGCAAAGCTTTCGCATCTGATCCCCTTGACATGAAGGGCCGGACACCCCCGGCGGGGACCAATCTGGCAGTCATCCACAGGCGACGGAACAACGCCGTCCCGGATTGGGACAGACGGGACGGTCCCACCCCCGCTGAACAGCGGGGATGGGACCGGGATGGGATGGCTGAGGGACGCTGGGATCAGTCCAGGACGGCGAGGGCGTCGATCTCGACGAGCAGGCCGGGCGGGAGGCCGACGTAGACCGTGGTGCGGGCGGGGAAATCGCCGCCGAGGTATTCGGCGTAGGCGGCGTTCATGTCCGCGAAGTGCGCGACATCGGTGAGGTAAACGCGCAACATCAGCACGTCGTCCAACGAGGAACCCGCCGCCTCCAGCACCGACTGGACGTTGCTGAGGACCTGTTTGGTCTGCTCGGCGACATTGGTGCCGACGACGTCACCGGTTTTCGGGTCGAACGCGACCTGACCGGCCACCTGGAGGATGTTGCCCTTCCGCACGCCGTGGTTCAACGGCACGGCGGGCTTGACGGCGCCTTCCGGGTGGATGAAGGTCCTGGCCATTTCTGAGGGTTTCCTTCCTATCGGTGGAATCCGCACTCGACGGACGCCTTCTCGGCCGCTCGCAACAGGTCCGGGACCAGTCCCAGCAACCCGTCAAGGTCCAGCAGGACCTGCGGCACGGACAACGACATGGCGGCGAGCACCTCGCCGCGGGGGCCGCGGATGGGCGCGGCGATGCAGTGGATGAAGTCCTCGTGCTCGGAGTTGTCGATCGCGTAGCCGCGTTCGGCGACCCGGGCCAGCTCGGCCAGGTACGTCTCGGGCGTGACCAGCGTGTTCTCGGTGAGCTTGGTGTACGTGATGCCCGCGGCGATCTCGCGACGCTGCGCCTCCGGTAACGCCGACACCAGGATCTTGGCCACCGCGGTGCAGTGCAGCGGCGCGCGTTTGCCGATCCGCGAGTACATCCGGACCTGGTGGCGGGACTCGAACTTGTCGATGTACACCACCTCACCGTCCTCATAGGACGCCAGGTGCACGGTGTGCCCGGTCAGCGCGTTCAGCTCGCGCAGCGCGGGTTCCACGCTGCGCCGCACGTCCCGGTCCTCCAACGAGCGGTGCGCCAGGTCGAACAGGGCGGTGCCCAGCCGGTAGTAGCGCACCCCGTCGCGCTGCACGAACCTGTGCGACTCCAGGGTGCGCAACAGCCGCAACACGGTCGACTTGTGCACGCCGATCGCCTCGGCGAGGTCGTCGAGCGTCTTGGGGCCCTCGGCCAGCCCCGACAGCAGGGTCAGCGCCCGGTCCAGACTCTGGCTCATTGTCGTCGCACTCCCTGGTCGGTCAGGTGGGTGGCGGCCCATGTCACGGCGTCGGCGTCGAGCAGCGAGGCGACCACCTCGGCCGGCAACGGGGTGCCGACGTCATCATGCGTCCGCAGGGCGACGGCGGCCTGCAGGTGTCCCGAGCGCAACCTCCGCACGGGGGACTCCCCGGCCAGGGTCGCGTTGAGGAACCCGGCCGCGAACGCGTCCCCGGCGCCGACCGGCTCGACGACGTCCACCCGCAACGCCGGCTGGAACAGCTCGGCGCCGTCCTCCACCAGGGTCGCACCCCGCTCGCCGTGCTTGATCACGAGGGTCGCCGGATCGGGCAGCAGCTTGCGGATCTCCGCTGGTGAGGTCACGCCCCAGACCAGCTCGGCCTCGTCGTCGCCGGCGAACACGATGTCCGCCGCGTTGGCGATCTCACGCAGCACCGATGGGTCCCGGTCGGCCCACAGCCTGGGCCGCCAGTTCAGGTCGAACGACAGCCGGTGGGTCACCCGGGGAGCGGCGACCAGCGCCCGCATCAAATCCAGGCAGCTGTCCGAAAGTCCCGCGTTGATCCCGCTCACATGCACCACGCGCACGCCGTCGAGCTGCAGTTTCGCCAGCAGGTCCGGCCCCATGCCGGAAGCCGCGGATCCTCGCCGGTAATAGCGCACCGGGCTGCCGCCCGCGCTGCTTTCCTTGACGTACAAGCCGGTCGGCCGCAGCGGGTCGACCTGCACGCCGGACACGTCAACGCCCTTCGCGGCCACATCGGCGACCACTGCCTTGCCGAACGCGTCGTCCCCGACTGCGCTCACCCACTGGGCACGTAAGCCCAGCAAGGCCAGGTTGCAGGCGACGTTCGACTCCGCCCCGCCGACCGTCCGGATCCACGTCCTGACCTGCTCGACCGGTCCCGGTTCACCCGGCACGAACAGTGCCATCGACTCCCCCAGACACAGCACCTCGGTCTGCACCGGCGTCCATCCCTCCCGGCCCCGGGGCGGATCGGGGCGTGTCTTTGTCGTGACGTTGACCTGGCGGCGAGTCGGATGCTACACACCCCAACAGCACATCGCGCAATAGCCGTTGCAAAATACGCAATGGAGGTCTGATGGTCGGGATGGACACCGACGCCGTGACGCGGCTCGGCGGGGAACGGATCGACTGGCGCTTCAAGGGCATGCCGGACGCGCTGTCCGGCAGGACCGTGTCCGAGGCGCTGGCGACCCGGCCGAACCTGTTCGCGGACGGGTTCGTCGGCCCGCTAGTGGTCCTGGACAACGATGCCATCGATCACAACCTGGCGACCATGGCCCGATGGTGCGAATCCAAGGGGATCGCGCTCGCACCGCACGGCAAGACGACCATGGCGCCGCAGCTGTTCCAGCGCATCCTCGACCACGGCGCATGGGGCCTGACCACGGCGAACGCCAGCCAGCTGCGGGTGTACCGGGCGTTCGGCGTGAACCGGATCCTGATGGCGAACCAGCTTGTGGACGCCTCCGCTTTGCGCTGGCTGGCCACCGAACTGGACCAGCATCCGGAGTTCGAATTCTCCTGCTGGGTGGACTCCGTGCGCAGCGTGGAGCTGATGGCCGAGGCGCTGGACGGAACGAGGCCGGTCGACGTGATCGTCGAACTGGGCGCGCCCGGCGGCCGGACCGGCGCCCGTACCCAGGAGACCGCGATCGAGGTCGCCGACGCCGTGGCCGCCAGCCCAGCGCTACGGCTGATCGGCGTCGGCGGGTACGAGGGTTCGCTCGCCCATGACGCCTCGGACCAGGCGCTGGCCAAGATCGACGGGTACCTCAACGCCGTCCGTGAGCTGACCGCGTCGCTGGCCGGGCACTTCGACGGCCTCGACCGGGTGATCGTGACCGTCGGCGGCAGCGCGTACTTCGACCACGTCGCCGACTCGCTGACCCGGCCGTGGCCCGGCGGCCTGCCGGTGCTGCCGATCCTGCGCAGCGGCGCGTACATCACCCACGACGACGGCTTCTACCGGGAGATCTCGCCGCTCGGCGACCACGCGCGGATCCCCGGCGTCGAGCATTTCCGGTCCGCGCTGCGGGCCTGGGCGCAGGTGACCTCCAAACCGCAGGACGACCTGGCGCTGCTGACCATCGGCAAGCGGGACGCGTCGTTCGACGAGGGACTGCCTGAGCCGCAGCTGATCCGGTCGCGGGGCGAGGTGAAACCGTTGACCGGCTGCGAGATCACCGCGATGAACGACCAGCACTCGTTCCTGGCCATCGGTCCCGGCGCCCAGGTCGAGGTCGGCGACTGGATCGGCATGGGCCTGTCGCACCCCTGCACGGTGTTCGACAAGTGGCAGCTGATCCCGGCGACCAGCGCGGACGGCGAGACCGTGGTCGACTTGATCCGCACGTACTTCTGAGGAGCCGGGAATGGACGCCGGAATGGATATCGTGTTTCGCGGGGCGACGGTGGTCGACGGCACCGGAGCACCCCGCTACCAGGCGGATGTGGGCTTACAGGCGGGCCGCATCGCGTCCATCGAGACGGGCAGACGGCTGGACGGCACCCGGGTGGTCGACGCCGGGGGCCTGGTGCTGGCGCCCGGGTTCATCGACATGCACTCCCACTCGGACCTGCAGGTCCTGGCGAACCCCGACCACCTGGCGAAGGTCTCGCAGGGCGTGACGACCGAGGTCTACGGCCAGGACGGGCTGTCCTACGCGCCGGTCGACGACACCACCCTCGAAGGCCTGCGCGCGCAACTGGCCGGCTGGAACGACGATCCGGACGGGTTCGACTGGAACTGGCGCAGCGTCGGCGAATACCTCGACCGGCTCGACCAGGGCATCGCGGTGAACGCCGCGTATTTGTTGCCACAAGGCACGATCCGGATGCTGGTCGTCGGCTGGGAGGCGCGGCACCCCACTGAGTCCGAAATGGACAAGATGCGGGCCGTTGTGGCGCAAGGACTCGCCGAGGGCGCGATGGGCCTGTCGTCCGGGCTGACCTACACGCCCGGGATGTACGCGGACACCGACGAGCTGATCGCGTTG
>CBIMJO010000717.1:0-5636 GCA_966244135.1 uncultured Actinocrispum sp.
CGAGGCCCAGGCCGCCGCCGGACAGGTGACTAAACGGCTCCTCGCGGCCGGATGACGACCTCGGTCGGATGCGCGTCCGCGGGCGTGGTGATCGCGTTCAGCACCGCCTGCGCGACCGTGTCCGGCCGCAGGTACTTCTCGGGTTCGTATCGGCCGCCCTCGGCATCCCGCACGGCGTGCTGCATGCCGGTGTCCGTACGCCCGGGGAACACCGACGTCACCCGGATCTCCGGAACCTCGGCGCGCAGCACATCCGCGTACGCCCGCAGCGCGAACTTGCTTGCCGCGTAAGCACCCCAGTTGGGGTTGGCCCGGATCCCCGAGCCGGAGTTGATCAGCACGACGTGCCCGTTCGCTTGCCTGAGCTTGGGCAGCAACACCCGCGTCAGCTCGGCCACGGCGACGACGTTGAGATCGAACGTCTCCCGCCACAGCCGCGGCGTGTGCTCCTCGAGGGATGCGATCTCGACCATCCCGGCGGAGTGGACCAGGACATCGAGCGACTCGATGTCCTGGGTCCGTTCCTCGAACGACCCGAAGTCCCGCAGGTCCACCGGCCAAGGCTTTCCGGGCAGTCCCGTCACCGGTTTGCGGGCACCCAGCCAGACCTCGTGGGTGGGGGCGAGGGCACGGGCGACAGCCGCCCCGATCCCGCCGGAAGCGCCTGTCACCAGTGCCGTTCTCGTCATCTACCGCACGATAGTCAGTCGCAGATCGAACCGCGGCGCGGCCAGATCGACACGACGGCCGGGCGGGGCTGGCTGGTGCCGCCGTCGGGCCAGTGGGACAGCGGGTTGTCGGCGTTGGCGCCGGTGATCTCGCCCGGGTGCTGGACGGACACGAGGACGAAGTCGTCGGTGATGACCGGGCCGCAGGTCTCCGCGCCCTTGGGCACGGTCAGGAACTGCTTCACGCGACCGCGGTACTTGCCCTCGACCGGGACGGCGAAGAGGCCGTCGTTGGACTTCAGCGCGTTGCCGTCGGTGGCGATCCACAGGTTGCCGCGCTTGTCGAAGGCCAGGTTGTCCGGGCAGGAGATCGGGCTGACCTGGGTCTTGTCGTAGCCGCCGAAGTACGTGTCCGGCGAGGCGGGGTCGCCGCAGACCAGCAGCAGCTTCCAGGAGAACCTGGTGGCGGTCGGGTCGCCGCCCTTCTCCTCCCACTCCAGGATGTGGCCGTGCTTGTTGCCGTTGCGCGGGTTGATCTCGGTCGGACCCTCCTTGCCGGCCACCACACCGCGGTCGGTGTTGTTGGTCAGCGCGGCGTACACGCGGCCGCTCTTCGGGCTCGGCTCGATGTCCTCGGGCCGGTCCATCTTGGTGGCGCCGACCTTGTCCGCGGCCATGCGGGTGAACACGTAGACCTGCTCGGCGGTGAAACCGTCCACAAAGGACTTGTTGCCGCCGGCCAGCGGGATCCACTGGCCGGAGCCGTCGAACTCGCCGTCGGCCGGGAGCTTGCCGGTGCCGTCGATCTCCGCGGCCGGGCTGTCGCCGGTGAACTTGGCGACGTACAGCGTGCCGTCGGAGAGCAGTTTCTTGTTGTGCGCGCGGGCACTCGGGCTGTCGCCGTGCTTGATCTTCGCCGAGGACACGAACTTGTAGATGTAGTCGAACCGCTCGTCGTCACCCATGTAGGCGACCACGCGGCCGTCGCGCGCGACCCGGACGTTGCAGGCCTCGTGCTTGAACCGGCCGAGCGCGGTGTGCTTGACCGGCGCGGCATCCGGGTCCTTCGGGTCGATCTCGACGACCCAGCCGAACCTGTTGAACTCGTTGGGTTCCTGGGTGATGTCGAAGCGCTTGTCGAACCGCTCCCACTTGCGCACGGTCGCGGTGCCGATTTTGCCGTAGCGGGTCACCCGCGGGTCGGTCGGCGCGGTGGGGCTGGCGAAGTAGCCGTCGAAGTTCTCCTCGCCGGACAGGTACGTGCCCCACGGGGTGACGCCGCCGGAGCAGTTCCCGAAGGTGCCGAACACCTTCCGGCCGGTCTTGTCCACGGAGGTCTTCAGGAAGTCGCTGCCGGCGGCGGGGCCGTCGAACTCGAACTGGGTGGTGACGGTGATCCGGCGGTTGTAGTGCCGGTCGAGCTGCGGGACGAGCTTGCCGGACCAGAAGTCCTTCTGCACCACGACGACCGAGAAGCCGTGCGCGGCCCAGCCGATCTTGACCTGCTCCTCGGTCGGGCTGGCGTCGCTGTAGCCCTTGAACATGAACGACTCGGTCGTGTACTCGTGGTTCGAGCCCATCAGCCAGCGGTTGTAGCCCAGCGGGACCAGGCCGCAGAAGTCGTTGTTGAAACCGAACTGCTTGGCCTGCGCGGCCGCGGTCTGCTTGTCGAAGTCGAACTTCGGCGCACCGGGCAGCACCGCGTCGCCCCACCTGATGACCACGGCGTGGTCATAGCCGTCGGCAGTGACGATCTTGTCCTCGGTGTTCGGCGCCACCGGGTCGAAGTTCAGGCCGTCGCCGCGGTGCGAGCCGTGCCGTTCCGCATCGGCCGGGGCGGCGACCGCGGAACCACCCAGGGCGGTCATCCCGGCGCCGGCCGCGGCGAGCACGGTGCCGGCCTTGAGCAGGCCACGCCGACGGACGATCGAGCCGACCACGTCACCGAAGTACTCGTTGCCGGACGTGTTGGGCGCGTCGTGGGAACACGCGTTGTTGCAGCGGTACTGGCACGTGATTGCCGAACGCCCGAAGTGATCGTTGGTGAGCAGTGGCAGCAGACGGCGTGACTCCACGCGAAGCCTCCCATAAGGGTCAGACGGGAACGGCCGAACCGTAAGCGCCCAAAGGTAGGCTTAGCGGACATCGAGGTGAACGACTGGCGAACAACCGCTGGGCGTCGCTGGCGAGAACCAGCCGGTCACGTGCGGTTATCCGTTCTCCAGGGTGCCGTCGTGCCCGTCCCGCGCGGTGTATGCCTTCGGGGCGGCCTGCGTGCCCAGCCGGGCGATCAGCACGGCGTAGTCCGGGCCCGCCTCACCGGTGCGGTAGGCCAGCTTCCAGCTGTTGTCCGCGGTCCGCACCAGGACCGTCTGGACGTTCGGCGTCATCACGTACACGTAGATGCCGCTGGCGCTGTTCGGGATGAAGCCCTTGAACCACATCAGCCTGCCGTTCTTCGGCGCGATCAGCGGCAGGCAGACCGGGTTGCCGTACTTCGGCTGGTCGGCACCGTTGATCTTGACGCCGTGCGGCAGCGGGATCGAGCACACCTGCTGCACACCACTGCGTTGCACGGTGTAGACGTAGGTGTCCCACATGCCGTCCGCACGCTGGTTGGTCTCCACCGCCACCGGCTCGGTGATCAGCTTCTCTTCCGGGATCGCCACGTAGTACTTCGCTGCGCTCTTCGACGGCGGCAGGTTCGAGTCCGTGCTGGTGGACACGCTGGGCGGGGGTTCCTCGCTGGGCAGCAGACCGGCCTGCACACCGCCGGGCCGGAGGTTGAAGATCACCACCGGCACGGCGATCAGCGCGGCGACCGCCGCCGCCACCGCCGCCATGAGGACCGGTCGAACCCGTGCTCGACGACTTTTCAACGCCAGCCGTCGCTCCTGGTCGGCCCAGGCGTTGTGGCTCGGTGGCACCTCCTCGGCCAGCTCGACGAGTGCCGAGCGCAGCCGGCGCTCCAGCTCGTCCATCACCCTTCCTCCAGGTGCTTGCGCAAGTTGTTCATCGCGTGCGAAGTCGTCGCCTTCACCGTCCCGACCGCGACACCGAGGGTCTCGGCGATCGCGGCCTGGTCCAGGTCCAGCCAGTAGCGCAGCACCAGTACTTCCCGCTGCCGGCGTGACAGCTTGCCCAGCGCCTCCCTGATCCGTCGATGCTCCTGACGAGCGATCGCGTGGGACTCGGCGGACAGCTCGTCCAGCATCACCTCGGGCGGCGTGCGACGCACCACCTTGAGGTGCCGCAGCCGCGACCGGCTCAGGTTCACCACCATGGCCCGCAGGTACGGCAACGCCTTGGAGTCGTCGTACAACGTGTGCCAACGGTCGTGCAGCCGGACGAACGCCTCCTGCGCGATGTTCTCCGGGTCGTCCGCGCCGAGCAGGTACGCGAGCCGCTTCATCGCCTCGAACGACTCGCTGAACAGCGCAGAGAACGCCGCCATGCCGGGAGCCCCGGCCACCACCGCTCTCACATGTCCTTTACGCCTGGGTCACTCGCCGGGTTTAGGCGTCCTCAAGCGTCTGCCCGGCCGCGTCCTTGGCGGTGTAGTTGGTGATCGTCTTGCCGGAGATGTAGGTGAAGAACAGGTCGAAGTCGGCGCCGCTGCCCATCCGCTCGGCGGTCGCGTAGGTGCCGTTGTCCGACCGCACCACGACGTGGTGGGTGTTCTTGGCGGCCAGGAACACGTACCCACCGGTGTTGCTCGGCGTGGAGCTCACCTGGAACCGGCCCCAGAACACCTTGCCCGCCTTCGGCGCCCGGACCGGCGAGCAGTTGCGTTTGGTGACCTCGTCGCCGCGCGGCGGGCTGCCGGAGATCGGGTTGCCCTGGCCGGTGCAGTACATCGCCTCGCCCTTGATGGACAGGACCATGCCGTACAGACTGCGGTAGTCGCCGTTGCCGTCCTGCTCGCTCATCAGCGACACCGGCGCGATGACCACCGTCTCGCCCGCGCCCGGCTTGTAGGTCCCGCCGGTCTGCGGCACCAGCACCCTCGAGCTCGGGTCCTTCGTGGTGGGCGTGCTCGCGGACGTCTCCGGCGGCCGGTTCGCGGCGGTCAGGTCGCCGCCACCACCACCGCGCGAGTTGAACACCAGCACCGGAACCATGATCAACGCGGCCACGGCGGCCGCCGCCGCGACCATCAGGATCGGCCGGCGCCGGGCCTGCCTGCCCCGGCGGGCCATCCGCCGCTCGTGCTCGCCCCAGGCGTCAGTGCTGGCCGGCACCTCACCGGCCATGTCGGTGAGTGCCGAGCGCAGCCGCCGCTCCAGCTCGTCCATCACCACTCCTCCAGGTGCTTGCGCAGGTTGTTCATCGCGTGCGAAGTCGTCGCCTTCACTGTGCCGATGGCCACACCGAGCGTCTCGGCGATCGCGGCCTGGTCCAGGTCCAGCCAGTAGCGCAGCACCAGCACCTCTCGCTGCCGCCGGGACAGCTTGCCCAGCGCCTCCCTGGTCCGCCGGTGCTCCTGGCGGGCCAGCGCGTGTGTCTCCGCGGACACCTCATCGAGCATGACGTCCGGCGGCGCCTTGCGCACAACCTTCAGGTGGCGCAGCCGCGACCGGCTGAGGTTCACCACCATCGCCCGGAGATACGGAAGCGCCTTGTTCTCGTCGTACAGCGTGTGCCAGCGGTCGTGCAGGCGGACGAACGCCTCCTGCGCGATGTTCTCCGGGTCATCGGCGCCAAGCAGGTACGCGAGCCGCTTCATCGCCTCGAAGGACTCGTCGAACAGGGTCGAGAACGCCACCATCGCGTCCATTCTGGACGGTCCCGCCGCACCCGGCCCGGCCACCACCGTGCTCACCCCCGTCTGACGCCCTGATCAGGTAGAAGGTTTAGCCGCGTCCCAGCGCCGGAAATGAACGCGTGTTCGATAGGATGCGCCGGTGAAGAGTGGGCGGGCGAGGGAATCACCCTGGTGACGCTGCTCGATGAGACCTATCCCACACA
>CBIMJO010000718.1:0-5634 GCA_966244135.1 uncultured Actinocrispum sp.
GATCCAGCCGACGGTGATCTCGTCCGCGGTCACCACCGCGGAGACGAACGTGCACGAGGGCGCGGTGTCCGGCGAGTTCGGCCGCGCCAGCTCGCCCACCGCCTTGTACGCCGACTCGGCGCCTTCGTCGGTCGCCTCGCGGGCGTCCCTGCCCTCCAGCAATGCGTCCACAATGGACTCAATGGCCGCGTCCACACCCGCCTGCGAAGCGGAGTCCGCGCGTTCGGTGGACCCCACCCCGTCGCACACCACCACGACGATCGAGGACGGGTCGTCCGCCGGGCCGAGAACGCCGAACGCCATCGAGTCCTCGTTGCGCGCCCGCGCCCGGCCCCGGTCGGACACCCCGGCGACCAGGTCCAGGTCGAACTCCATCCGGTCGCGCCCGGCCGGCTGGGCCAGCCCGCACTTCTCGCAGAACCCGTCCTTGCTCAGCTCGGCGGCGCCACAGCCCACGCAGGTGTCCGCCGAGATGGGCCCGAACGGCCCGCCGGACGGCGTTCTGCGCAGCTGCAGGCTGCCACCGCAGTTCTCGCAGTAGCGGTCGGTCGTCTCGGCCGGCTCGCCGCAGTCAGGACAGTTCAACGCGGTTCTCGTTCCTGCTAGATCCAAGTGCGGGGCCGGATCCGGTTCGCGTGGTCCACCAACGCGATCCGCTCCCGGCGGGTTCCCGCCTGCCGGGCCAGGGCGCGGTAGGTCCGCTCCAGCCCACGCCGCAGGTCGTCTTCGGCCAGGCGGCATCCCAACACGGTGCCAGACGTCCCGTTCGCCCCGCTGCGCACCCACTCGAACGCCGATTCCAGCAGGTCACGCGAGGCGTGCGCGCGCCGGGAGTCGTCCAGGTCCAGGCCTGACAGCTGGCTGCCGGCGAGCACCAGATCCTGTTCCGACAAGCCATCCGATCGTCCGACCCCGGTGCGGGCCCGGATCGCGGCCAGCTGGGCGGCCAGGTGGTGGCTGGACGTGTCCGGCACGGAGTTGAGCACGTCCACGGCCTCCCGGCGCTCGCCGCGGCCCTGCAATGCCCTGGCGAGCCCGAAAGCCGCACTGATGTACGTCCGGTCGGTCCGCCAGACGGTCCGGTAGTACCTGTCCGCCTCCGGTAAGTCGCCCTCGGCCTCGGCGCACACCGCGATGGCCAGTTTCGGCGCCGCCTCACCGGGAACGGCGTCGTAGACCGTCTCGAACGCCATCCGCGCCGCACCCGGGTTCTGGTCCGCCAACGAGGCCAGCCCGCGGTGCCAGGCCACCCGCCAGTCGCCCTGGGTGATCCTGGTGGTGTTCAACGTCTTCTTGGCGTTGGCGAGGTCGCCCAGCTCGATGTACGCCCGCGCCAGCCGCAGCTTCACCTCGGCGCTGGACACCTTGGCCGCCTTGAGTTCCTCGACCAGCTCCGCCGGATCCGTCGCCGTCACACCGGCGAGGAACACCGCGCCCGGGTCGGCCGCGTCCACCCTCGGGATCGGCAGGGACAGCGCCACCGCACGCAGGTCCAGCGCCTCGGTGATGCCGAAACTGCGCCGCTCCGGGGTGAACTCGACCGAGATGCCCGGCCGCGGGTCGCCGTCCTGCGCGGCGGCGACCTCCCGGAACACGCCCTCCAGCTGGTCGCGCATCTCCTCGGCGGAGCCGAACCGCTGCTCCGGGTCGAGGTGCGTGGCGCGCAACAGCAACCGGTAGAACGACTCGTACTCGGCCAGCAGCGGCTGTTCCGCCGGACCGGGCAGGGTCGTCTTGTACGTGTTGTGGAAGTCGAACGGGAACGCCATCACCGCCAGCGCCCGGCCCACGGTGTACACGTCGGTCACCGGGCTGGGCAGCTCCTTGCCGACCTCCGGCGCCTGGTAGCCCGTGGTGCCGTAGATCGGGCTGTCCTCGTCGTCGACGTGCCGCACCGCGCCCAGGTCGATCAGCTTGAGCTGCTCCTCGACCTGGATCATGTTGTCCGGCTTGAAGTCGCAGTACGCCAGGCCGATCCCGTGCAGGTAGCCCAGCGCGGGCAGGATCTCCAGGGTGAACGCGATCGCCTGGGTCAGCGGCAGGCAGGCCTGCGGGTTGTTCCCGGCCAGCCGCAACGCCCGCACCATGTCCTTGATGGACTCCCCGCCGACGTACTCCATCACGATGTAGCCGGTGGTGGTGTCGCCGTGCTGGTGCTCGACGAAGTTGAAGATCTTGACGATGGTCGGGTGCTCGACCTGGGCCAGGAACCGGCGTTCGGCCATGGCCGCGGCCATCGCGTCCGCGTCCCCGGTGTCCAGCAGGCCTTTCAGCACCACCCACCGGTCGGCCACGGCGTGGTCCAGGGCGAGGTAGATCCAGCCAAGGCCACCGTGCGCCAGGCAGCCCAGCACCTCGTACTGGCCGACCCGGTCACCCGGGCTGAGCTTGGGCCGGTAGTCGAAGTTGTGCCCGCACTTGGCGCAGAACCCGTGCACGCGGCCGGGCTTGTCCTCCCGGCCACGCCCCACCTTGGCCCCGCACTTGCTGCAGAACCGTTTGTTCTCCGGCACTTCCGGGTTGGTCAGCACGGCCTCGCGCGGATCCCGTTTGGGCACACGGGGAATGTCCACGATGCCGCGGCCGAGCAGGCCGCGGTTGGTCGACCGGGTCGAGCCGCGCCGCGAGGTCCGCGAGGACGACGCGCTGGTCGGCGAGGTCCAGGCGGTCGCCCGGCTGGTGCTGGACGTGCGCGAGGACGGGGTGGAGGAGGACGGTGTCGATGAGGACGACGGCGACGCGGTGGCCGAACTCACCGGGGCCGGGGCCTCCAGGCCGCAGGTGTCGCAGAAGCCGTCCTCGTCGATGGTGCCGTCGCACCCGGTGCGGGGGCATGTGGTCACGAGACACTCCTCTTGTCCTGCAGTGCCTGCTGGTAGCGGTTCACGGCCCTGGTGGCGGCGGCGAGGTCGGTCGGCCGGGTGTACAGCACGGTGTGCGCCTCGCGGTGCAACGCGGACAGCTCACGGTCCTCGGCGTGCCCGAGGCGGTTCGCCTTGGCACGGTAGGCATCCAGCCGGCCGCGCAGCTCCAGCCGTCGGTCCAGCAACCCGGTGACCAGCCGCAGCTGGGTGCGCGCCTCGGCCAGCGCGGACGTGGAATCCCTTTCCAGGTCGTCCAGCCCGCTCGACAGCTCCCGCCACTGCCCGGCACGCCACAGTTCCGGCAGCTCGGTCAGCCGGGCTCGCAAGGGCGGCAACAGATCGGTCAGCCGGGGCAGGCCCGGGGTCGCGATCTTCTCCAGCACGGTCGCGTACGCCAGCTGGGCTTCCTGTTGCGCGGTGGTGATCTCCGCGAACAACGCCTCGATCCGCGCGGTGTGGTCGTCGAAGGAGTCCTTGGCGGAGGCCAGTTTCGCCAGCCGGGTGCGCGCGTCCGCCAGCTCCTCGGCGATCCGCTCCGGCGGGGTCACCTTGCCCATCGCCATCGGGTCGGACAGCGCCAGGCCGCGGATCTCGGACAGCTCGCGGTCGATCCTGGTCAGCCCCGGATCCTCGACGCCAAGCGACGCCGCCACTCCGGCGACCGACCGCAGCTCGGTCTCCAACGGGTCAAGCTGTTTCACCGTCGTGGTCCACGCGGTGTCCGCCGCGGCAAGCACTTCCGCGACCGACGCGTACGCGGCCTTCATCCGCTCGACCAGCTGGGTCAGCGTGACTCGGTCGCTCACGATCGCGGGTCCGGTCAGGCCGCGCTGCTCGATCGGCACCTGCTGGGCGTTGAGCTCCACGACCGCCTCGGTCAGCAGCGTGGTCACCTCACCCAGCTCGGCCGGCCCCGGCCGGGACTTGCGCGACAGCACCTGGCTGGCCTGCTCCAGCAGCCGCCGGTGGGTGTTGAACTGTTCCCACAGCACCGCCATCGCCGCACTGGCCTCGTCCCACCGGCGTTTGGTCAGGCCGGTGAGCGTGGCGTTGCGCAGCAACTGGTTGCCGGTGTGCGAGTCCATCGCCACCAGCGCGTCGGCCATCCGGTCGCTCTCCGCGCCGAGCCGCTCCAGGGCGCGCGCGGCCTCTTCCTGGCTCAGCACGGGATCAGTCCTTGTACCGCGGGACCGGGGCAGCGGGGGGCGGGCCGGGGATCAGGTCGTCCAGCCAGCGCCGGTACGACGCCGACCAGTAACCGCTGGCGATGTCCTGCGCGATCACGCCGTTGACGAACCGGACGAAGTCCACATTGGCCTTGGGGATCGCCATCCCGTACGGCTCGTTGGCCAGCGGCGTGCCGACCACCTCGGTGTACCGGTCCTGCGCGGCCATCCCGGCCAGGATCACGTCGTCGGTGGACACCGCCTCCACCTGGCCCTGCTGCAGCATCACCAGGCAGTCGGTCCAGTCGGAGACCTTCACGCCGATCGGCTTCGACGGCGCCTGCGCGATGTTGCTCAGCGAGGTGGACCCGTTGGTCGCGCACACCCGCTTGCCGCCGAGCTGGTCGATCCCGCCGATGCCGGAGTTCTTCTTCACCAGCACCTGCTGCTTGGCCTCGTAGTAGACGGCCGAGAAGTTCACCTTCTCCAGCCGGTCACAGGTGATGCTCATGGTCCGCACGACGATGTCCACATCGCCACTCTCCAGCGCCGGGATGCGCTGGTCGGACGTGACCGCGCGGAGCTGGATGGCGTTGGGGTTGCCGAAGATGGCCTGCGCGATGCTCTTGGCCATGTCGATGTCGAAACCCTGGATCTCGCCGCTGAACGGGTCCCGGAAGCCCACGTTGTAGGTGTTCTGGTCGACACCGACGACGAGCTTGCCGTGCTGGGCGATCTTCTCCATGGTCGACCCGGCCGGCATCTGGCCCGGCCTGGGCAGCGCGCCGTCCGGGCGGTAGCTGGCCAGCTTGTCGCCGCACTCCTGCTTGGTGACCGACGGTGGCGCGGTCAGATCCCCCGCGTTGGCCGGTTTCGGCACGACCGCGGACACGGCCAGGCGCTCGGTCGTGTTGTCGCCGCCGCTCGTCCCGCAGCCGGTGAGCACGATCGCCACCACACCCAGGGCGGCCGCCAGTCGCCGGTTCATCGGTACTCCTTCAGGCGCTGCCAGATCCCCGCGGCCGCCCCCGCAGCGACAACGACGGCCAGCAGCACCACTGCCACCACTGTGCCACCAAGCGCGTTGCTCGCGTCACGGATTTGCACGTTGAACGACTGCCTGGTCTGGTCGATCGCCCGCTGCAGGTTGCCGTCCAGCTGGTCGAACGCGGTCCCGGCGCCCTCCGGGGTGGGGTCGATGGCCAGTTTCACCGCGGTGCCGTAGTCGCCCGAGTCGTCTGCGGCCCGGACCTTGTCGTGCGCGGACGCCCAGGCCTGGCTCCTGTTCCAGGCCTCGTGCACCCGGTCGCGGACCAGGTCGTCGGTGGCCTGGGACTGCGCGGTGTTCAGCAGGCCCTTGAGCTGATCGGTCTTCTTGACGTAGTCGTCCTGGTAGGTCTTGCCGGTGCCGCGGGCCACGAGGGTGAGCGTCTCGTCGGTCCGGGCCTGGAGGGTCGAGATACGGGCCTTCGCCAGCACGTCGGTCTGCGTGGATCCCGTGGTGCGGCTGTCGTCCACGCTGCCGATCACGCTGAAGCTCGCCACGGACACCCACAGCAACGACACCACCGCCGCGACGGTCGCGAACAGCAACCCGAGGTTGA
>CBIMJO010000719.1:0-5625 GCA_966244135.1 uncultured Actinocrispum sp.
CTGTGGATGTGGCCGAACGCGCGCATCTCGGTGATGGGCGGCGAGCAGGCCGCGTCGGTGCTGGCGACCGTGCGGCGCGACCAGATCGAGGGCGGCGGGGGCGAGTGGCCCGCGGCCGACGAGGAGGCCTTCAAGGAGCCGATCCGGCAGCAGTACGAGGACCAGGGCAACCCGTACTACTCGACCGCGCGGCTGTGGGATGACGGCGTCATCGAACCGGGGGACACCAGGACCGTGCTCGGCCTGGCGCTCTCGGTGGCCGCGAACGCGGACCTCGACGATGTCGGCTACGGCGTTTTCCGGATGTGAGGCATGTTCCACACTGTTCTGATCGCCAACCGCGGCGAGATCGCCGTCCGGATCACCAGGACGCTGAAGCGCCTGGGCATCCGGTCGGTCGCGGTGTACAGCTCGGCCGACGCCGGTGCCCGGCACGTCCTGGAGGCGGATACGGCCGTCCACATCGGACCGGCCGCGGCCCGGGAGAGCTACCTCAACATCCCCAGGATCATCGAGGCCGCCCGGCAGACCGGCGCGCAGGCGATTCACCCCGGATATGGCTTCCTGGCCGAGAACGCGGCCTTCGCGCGGGCCTGCGAAGAGGCCGGGATCGTGTTCGTCGGCCCGCCGGTGGCCGCGATCGAGGCCATGGGCGACAAGATCCGCGCCAAGCAGACGGTGTCCGCCGCGGGCGTTCCCGTTGTGCCGGGCCGGACCGAGGCCGGGATGACCGACGCCGACCTGATCGACGCGGCCGATGAGATCGGTTTTCCCGTGCTGATCAAGCCTTCCGCGGGCGGTGGTGGCAAGGGTATGCGCACTGTCGTCAATGCGGCTGACCTTCCGGGCGCGATCGAGTCGGCCCGGCGCGAGGCGCGTGGGTCCTTCGGTGACGACACGTTGCTGATCGAGCGGTTCGTGCAACGGCCGCGGCACATCGAGATCCAGGTCATGGCCGACACCCACGGCACCGTGGTGCACCTCGGCGAGCGCGAGTGCAGCCTGCAGCGGCGGCACCAGAAGATCATCGAAGAGGCGCCTTCCCCGTTGCTGACCCCGGAAATGCGGTCGCGGATGGGCGAGGCCGCGGTCGATGCGGCTCGCGCGGTCGGGTACACCGGCGCGGGAACGGTGGAGTGCATCGTGTCCGCGGACCGGCCGGACGAGTTCTTCTTCATGGAGATGAACACCCGCCTGCAGGTCGAGCACCCGGTCACCGAGATGGTCGTGCAGCAGGATCTCGTCGAGCTGCAGCTGCGGGTGGCCGCGGGTGAGCCGCTCGGCCTGACCCAGGACCGGATCCGGCTGTCCGGGCATGCCATCGAAGCGCGTGTCTACGCCGAGGATCCCGCCCGGGACTTCCTGCCCACCGGCGGAACCGTGCTCGCGCTGCACGAACCTTCGGGTGCTCGGGTCGACTCCGGCCTTCGGGTCGGCGGTGTGGTGGGCTCGGACTACGACCCGATGCTGTCCAAAGTGGTCGCTTGGGCTCCGACTCGTGCGGAGGCCTTGGGGAAGCTGTCCGCGGCGCTGGCGGAGACAGCGATCCTCGGTGTGGGCACGAACATCGCGTACCTGCGGGACTTGCTGAGCGACCCCGATGTGGTCGCCGGACGGCTGGACACCCAGCTGGTCGAGCGCCGGGGCAAGTTCGCCCCTGCCGTGCCGGACCACGTTTTCGTGGCGGCCGCGCTGGACGAGCTGCATGCGTTGCGGCCCACGGGTCCGGTTGTCGACCCCTGGGATGTGCCCAGTGGCTGGCGGATCGGCACTTCGGCCGGGTTCTCCACCCGGCTGGACTGCGGCGACCGGCATGTGACCGTGCGGGTGGACGGCGGTCAGGTCTCCGTGGACGGCGGCGACCTCGTACCGGCGTCCGCGGCCTTCGAGGATTCGTTGCTGCGCCTGACTTTCGCCGGCCGGACGTACGCCTATCACCGCGCCCGTGCGGGTTCCGTGCTCTGGCTGGCCTCGGAGGGCTTCTCCTGGGCCGTGGCCGAGCACTCGATGCTGGAGGAGTCCGGGGCGGCCGGTTCGGGCGGTGGCCCGGTGACCAGCCCGATGCCCGGCACGGTGCTCGTGGTGAAGGCCACCGTGGGCGACGTTGTCCAAGCGGGGACTCCGCTGCTGGTCGTCGAGGCGATGAAGATGGAGCACACCATCACCGCCCCCATCGACGGTGTGCTCACCGAACTGAACGTGCAGGCGGGCCAACAGGTCGCGCTCAACCAACCGCTCGCTCTGGTGACCCCGGAGGAGGAGAAATGATCGACTTCAGGCTCTCCGAGGACCAGGAGACACTGCGCAAGACCGTCGAGGAGTTCGCGCGCGAGGAGATCGCGCCGGTGATCGGCGAGTACTACGAGCGCGGCGACTTCCCGTACGACATCGTGGCCAAGATGGGCCGGATGGGCCTGTTCGGCCTGCCGTTCCCAGAGGAGGCGGGCGGGATGGGCGGCGACTACTTCGCGCTTTGCCTGGCGCTGGAGGAGCTGGCCCGGGTCGACTCTTCGGTGGCGATCACCCTGGAGGCCGGCGTCTCGCTGGGCGCGATGCCGATCTTCCGGTACGGCACGCCCGAGCAGCGCGACCGGTGGCTGCCGGACCTCGTTGCGGGGAAAGCACTTGGTGCGTTCGGCCTGACCGAGCCCGGTGGCGGCTCGGACGCGGGCGCGACCCGCACGACCGCCCGCCGCGACGGCGACAACTGGGTCATCAACGGCACCAAGGCGTTCATCACCAACTCCGGCACGGACATCACCCGCCTGGTCACGGTCACCGCGGTCACCGGGGAGGACAACGGGCGCAAGGAGATCTCGGCGATCATCGTGCCCTCGGGCACCCCGGGATTCACCGTGTCCAAGAAGTACTCGAAGGTCGGCTGGAGCGCGTCCGACACCCGCGAACTGTCCTTCCAGGACTGTGTGGTGCCCGCGTCGAACCTGCTCGGCGACCAGGGCCGCGGCTACGCCCAGTTCCTGTCCACTTTGGATGAAGGCCGGGTCGCGATCTCCGCCGTGTCAGTGGGTCTGGCCCAGGGCTGCGTCGACGAGTGCCTCAAGTATGTGCGCGAGCGCGAGGCGTTCGGCCACAAGATCGGTGAGTACCAGTCGATCCAGTTCAAGATCGCCGACATGGAGGCCCGCACCCATGTGGCCCGCCTGGCCTACTACGAGGCGGCCGGCCGGATGCTGCGCACCGAGCCGTTCAAGCGCCAGGCCGCCATCGCCAAGCTGGTCGCGTCGAACGCCGCCATGGACAACGCCCGCGACGCCACCCAGATCTTCGGCGGCTACGGGTTCATGAACGAGTTCGCCGTCGGCCGGTTCTACCGCGACGCCAAGATCCTGGAGATCGGCGAGGGCACCAGCGAGGTCCAGCGGATGCTGATCGCACGTGACCTAGGTCTCCACCGCCCCTGGCAGTAGCCATAAGAAAGCATCTTTACGTCCGCCCGCGACAGGTCTACCTTCTTGTCTCAGGGTGTGCCGGGAAGTCTGGTCGGCGAATGGTTTTCCGCTGTTCGCCGAAGGGGGACCCCGATGGACACGCCCGAGGGTTTATGGATCGCCGGTCTCGCGGTCGTCATCTTTCTCGTGCTCGTGGTGCTGCTGCGCGCGTTCTGGCGGGTCGCCGAGCCCAACGAGGCGCTGATCGTGTCCGGCCTGGGCGCCAAGGCCAAGCACCACCTGGAACCCAACACCACCGGCTTCAAGATCATCACCGGTAAGGGTGTGCTGGTGGTGCCCGGATTCCAGGTGGCCCGAAGGCTTTCGCTGGACACCAGGGTGTCCGAGATCGCCGTGCACTGCGTGACCAAGCAGGGCATCCCGGTGTCCGTGCAGGGTGTGGTCATCTACAAGGTCGGCGACGACTACGCCTCGATCGCCAAGGCGGCCCGGCGGTTCCTCGACCAGCAGGACAACATGGACACCCGCATCCACAGCGTTTTCGCGGGCCACTTGCGGTCGATCGTCGGGGCGCTGACCGTGGAGGAGCTGATCCGCGACCGGGAACGGCTGATCGCCGAGGTGTCCCGGTCATCGGAATCCGAGATGGTCCGGCTCGGCCTGATGGTGGACTCGTTGCAGGTTCAGGAGATCGACGACGCCACCGGGTACATCGGCAACCTGGGCAAGCCGCACGCCGCCGCGGTCGCGGCCGCCGCGCGCATCGCCGAGGCGAACCAGGACCAGCAGGCGACCGAGGCCGAGCAGGCCGCCGCCATCAAGAAGGCCGGCGCCTGGCGGGCGGCCCAGATCAAGCAGGCCGAGTACCAGGCCGAGATCGACGAGGCCAGCGCGCGGTCGAGCCAGGCCGGACCGCTGGCCGAGGCGACCGCACGCCAGGAGGTCGTGGTCGAGGCGACCAGGACCGCGCAGCTGGAGGCCGACCTGGCCGAGCAACGGCTGCAGTCCCAGGTCCGCAAACCCGCTGACGCCAAGGCATACGAGCTGCGAGTGCTGGCTGAGGCCGACCGTGACGCACAGGTGGCGCGGGCCGAGGCGGACGCAAGGGCCACTCGGGTGACAGGTGTCGCCGAAGCCGATGCGGTGAAGGCCAAGGGACTCGCCCAGGCCGAGTCCGCCCGCGCCCAGGCGATGGCCGAGGCGGACGCCATCCAGGCCCGGTCGGCGGCGCTCGCGCAGAACCAGGATGCCGTCATCGCGCAACAGCTCGCCGAGAAGTGGCCGGAAATCGTCGCCGCGGCGGCGAAGTCGTTCGGCAACATCGACCACCTCGTCGTGCTGAACGGGGCCGACGGCATCGAGGACCTGTTCGCCAAGGCGCTCTCGCTCGGCGGCACCGGCCTGGGCCTGGCGAAGACCCTGACGCAGGCGATGAACCAGACTCCCGCACCACTCCACAATGGACACCCTGGGGGTGTGTCCGGGGCGGTCACGGGGCAGCCCTGATGGCTCGCGCAAGGGGGGCGAGCCATCAGGGTGATCGTGGACGGGGTCCGTCCGGCGGGTGGGAATCGACCGAAAATCACACTGCCGGACGGGTCTCGGACGCATAACATCGGTTGTCATGGGCAACCAACCGGCCTTGACCAGTCATGAGCGGGCCGCGGCGGCGCTGCGGGACCAGTTCGCGGCGCTCCCGCCGGGCGCCCCCGTCCGGTTGGCGAAGAGCACCTCGAACCTGTTCCGGTTCCGCGAACCGGCCACGCGGACCCTGGATGTGACCGCTTTCGCGGGGGTGCTCAGTGTGGACGCCGAGGCCCGGACCGCCGAGGTCGGCGGGATGACCACCTACGAGCAGCTGGTCGACGCGACCCTGCCGTACGGGCTGATGCCGATGGTGGTGCCCCAGCTCAAGACCATCACCCTGGGCGGCGCGGTGGCCGGGCTGGGCATCGAGTCGACGTCGTTCCGCAACGGCCTGCCGCACGAGTCCGTGCTGGAGATGGAGATCCTCACCGGCGATGGCCGGATCGTGCACACCAAGCGCGGCGAGGAGCTGTTCCGCGGGTTCCCGAACTCCTACGGCACGCTCGGCTACGCGCTGCTGCTGAAGATCGAGCTGGAGCCGGTCAAGCCGTTCGTCGAGCTACGGCACGTGAAGTTCGACGACCCGATGGTGATCGCCGATCACACCGATGTGGACTTCCTGGACGGC
>CBIMJO010000720.1:0-5625 GCA_966244135.1 uncultured Actinocrispum sp.
GGAGGAGCACGCCGAGCGCAGCAACCGCGTGTGGGCCGCGCGTACCCGTGGCGAGCTGGAGCCGCAGCTCAACGACCTTGGGGTGACCACCGCGCCGCTGTCCACGCTGGAGGTCGAGGCCTCGTTCAGCAAGATCATCCGCACCGCCGAGGGCATCCGCGACGTGCACGTCCGGTCGTTCTTCGGCGCGGTCGTGCTCGACCTGACCGGGATGCAGGCCGGCGAGCAGGTGCACGTCATGGCCGAGGCGTTCTGCGGCAAGGTGCAGGTCAACGTGCCGTTCGACGCCGTGGTGATCGACGACGGCTCGGTGACCCTCGGCAAGCGCAAGGTGTTCGGCTCGACCGAGCAGCGCGGCGGCCCCCTGGTCCGCATCAGCGGCAACATCACCCTGGGGAACATCAAGGTGTTCCGCGGTTCGTCCTGGTACTGAGGTTTTACCTGAGACATAATCGACTTTTGTCACATCGGGCGGCTATTCTGCGGGAATGCCCCCTGAGTCGGTGAAGACCGCGTTCCGGACGTGCCCGTTGTGTGAGGCGACCTGCGGGCTGCGCATCACGATGGACGGCGACCATGTCACGGATGTCCGTGGAGACCGTGAGGATGTGTTCAGCCTCGGGTTCATCTGCCCGAAGGGGGCGAAGCTCGGCGATCTCGACGAGGACCCGGACCGGCTGAAGGCGCCGCTGGTCAAGCGGGACGGGGTGTTCGTCGAGGTTTCGTGGGCGGAGGCGTTCGCGGAGGTGGAGCGCGGGCTGAAGCACGTGCGTGAGACGTACGGGCCGAACGCGATGGCGCTGTACCTGGGCAACCCGGGTGTCCACACGATGTCCGGGCCGGTCTACAACGGGGTGCTCGCGAAGACGTTGGGGACGCGCAACATCTTCAGCGCGAGCACCAGCGACCAGATGCCCAAGCACGTGTCGTGCGGGTACCTGTTCGGCGACCCGCTGGCCATCCCGGTGCCGGACCTGGACCGCACCGACTACCTGCTGATGCTGGGCGCGAACCCGTTGGAGTCCAACGGAAGCCTGTGCACGGCCCCGGACTTCCCGGGCCGGCTCAAGAAGATCCGCGCGCGGGGCGGGAAGGTCGTCGTGGTCGACCCGCGCCGGACCCGCACCGCGGACATGGCCGACCAGCACCTGTTCATCCGGCCGGGTACGGACTCGCTGCTGCTGTTCGCGTTGATCCACACCGTCTTCGAGGAGAACCTCGTGGGCGATGTGCACCCGCTGGTCACCGGAGTCGATGAACTCCGGGAGCTGGCCGGGAGGTTCTCGCCGGAGACCGTGGCGGACGCGTGCGGGATCGACGCGGTGACCATCCGCCAGGTGGCGCGTGACCTCGCGGCCGCGCCCACTGCGGCGGTGTACGGCCGGATCGGCACCACGGTCGCCGAGTTCGGCACGATCGCCAGCTGGCTGGTGGACGCGCTGAACGCGGTGACCGGCAACCTGGACCGGCCGGGCGGCGCGATGTTCCCGGCCGCCGTCACGCGTGCGGCTTATGTCCGTAAGCGCCCCTTCCGCACCGGCCGCTGGCAGAGCCGGGTGCGCGGGCTGCCCGAGGTGCTCGGCGAGCTGCCGGTGGCCACCCTCGCGGACGAGATCGCCGAGCCGGGGGAGGGACAGATCCACGGCCTGTTCACCGTCGCCGGCAACCCCGTGCTGTCCGCGCCGAACGGCCCGCGGATCGGCGAGGCGTTGGCGGGCCTGGACTTCATGGTCAGCGTCGACCCGTACCTCAACGAGACCACGCGGCACGCGACCGTGATCCTGCCGCCGCCGCGCGTGCTGCAGGCGCCGCACTTCGACTGGGCCTTCCACAGCCTGGGCGTGCGCAACTTCGCGAACTACTCACCGGCCATCCTGCCGTTGCCCGAGGGGCGGCCCGGCGAGGCCGAGATCCTGATGCGGCTGATTCTCATCGCCGCCGGTCAGCCCGCCGACGGCGACATCCGCGGCGTCGAGGAGATGATGATCGGCGGCATCCTGGCCAAAGCCGTTGCCGCGCCTGGATCTCCGGTCGAGGGCCGCGAGGTCGCCGAGATCCGGCCGTTGCTCGGCGGCGACACCCCGCTGGAGCGCTGGACGGACCTGATGGTGCGGCTCGGCCAGTACGGCGAGGGGTTCGGCGCGAACCCCGGCGGCCTGACCCTCAAGGTGCTCAAGGACAACCCGCACGGCATCGACCTCGGCGCGCTGGAGCCGCGGCTGGCCGAGGCGCTGTGCACCGCGGACGGCAAGGTCCACCTGTGCCCGCCCGAGTTCGCCGCGGACGTCCCCCGCCTGGAAGCCTCGCTGGCCCAACGCAAACCGGGGTTCGTCCTGATCGGCCGGCGGCACCTGCGCTCGAACAACAGCTGGATGCACAACATCCCGGCGTTGGTCAGCGGCACCAACAAGTGCACGCTGCACATCAACCCCGCGGACGCCGAACGCCTCGAACTGACGGTGGGACAGAAGGTTCAGCTGATCTCGCGGACCGGCACGATCGAGGTCCCGGTCGACTTCACCGACAAGATCATGCCCGGCGTGGTGAGCCTGCCCCATGGCTGGGGCCACTCCGCGCCGGACACCAAGCTGGCAGTCGCGCGGAAGTCCGCTGGTGTCAACGTGAACGCGGTGACCGACGAGTCCATTGTGGATGTCCTGTCCGGGACGGCCGTGTTCAACGGGGTCCCGGTGGAGATCAAGACGGCCTAGGAGCGGTGCCGCCGGACACTTTGCTCCACCAAGGTGAGCACCGGCTCGAGGTGTTCGGCGGGCAGGCCCATTGCCAGGTGCGAGACCAGGCCTTCGAGGACCAGCTCCAGGTAGGCCGTGAGCACGTTCACGTCGATGTCGTCGCGGAGGTTGCCCGCTTCGCGCTGGCGGAGCAGGCGCTGGCGGGTGGCCTCGGTGAGGGCCTCCGAGCGTTCGGCCCAGCGGCCGCGGAACTCCGGGTCGGTGCGCAGCCGGCGGGACACCTCCAGGCGCGTGCCCAGCCAGTCCGCCGGGCTCTCCTCGCCCTCGGGCGCCGAGAGCAGGTCGCGCATCACCTGGACGAGTCCCTGCTCGGCCACCACGTCGGCCATCCGGCGCGCCTCGTCCTCGGCCAGCGCCAGGAACAGCGACTCCTTGTCCCGGAAGTGGTGGAAGATCGCGCCGCGGGAGAGGCCCGTGGCCTCTTCGAGCCGGCGGACGGTGGCGCCCTCGTAGCCGAACCGGGCGAAACAGGTCCGCGCGCCGTCCAGGATCTGGCGGCGGCGGGCGTCGAGGTGGTCCTGGCTGACGCGTGGCATCCGGGAATTCTAGCAGGGCGGCAATCCGTACGTACGGATTGATAACCCCCGGGCTGCACACAGAGTAACGGATGAGGACGGGGATTGACACGAACCCGTCTGTGGGTGTGTGATCTGCCCCATAGATAGGAAAGTTTCTTATCTAATTCGAACCCGTGTTGAGACCCCGTAAGCGCCGCACTCAACCTCCGCCCCACTCATCCCTGCGAGGAGGCTTTTAGTGGCACCCCGATCCCGCTGGCGTGGACTCATGTCCTACGCCGCCGCAGGTATCACCGTGCTGGCGCTCATCCCTGTCTCGAGTTCCGTCGCCAACGCCGCCCCTGTGAAGTACGAGGCCGAAGGCGCGACGATCAGTCAGGGTGTCGTGGAGTCCAACCACATGGGCTTCTCTGGAACCGGTTTCGTCAATGGTGACAACGTTGTTGGCAGCAGCGTCGAGTTCACCGTGACCGCCGCCCAGGCCGGCAACGCGACCTTGGTGCTGAGGTACTCCAACGGCACCACGGTCGACCGCCCGATGGACATCTCGGTGAACGGCACAGTCGTTGCCGCGGGCCAGAACTTCGGCAGCACCACCACCTGGGACACCTGGCAGGACGCCACCATCACCGCCGCGCTCACCGCGGGGGACAACAAGGTCAAGGCGACCGCCACCACCGCCAACGGCGGCCCGAACCTCGACTACCTGAGCGTCGACGCCGCCTCCGCGCCGCCGACGGGCAACGACATCGAGGCCGAGGACGCCACGATCGGCCAGGGTGTGGTGGAGTCCAACCACACCGGCTTCTCCGGCCGCGGCTTTGTCAACTACGACAACGTGACCGGCAGCTTCGTCGAGTGGACCATCAACGGCCCGGGCACCGCCGACCTGGTTCTGCGCTACGCCAACGGAACCACGGTTAACCGCCCGATGAACCTGTCGCTCAACGGAACCGTCGTGGCGAGCAACGTCGCCTACAACGGCACCGGCAACTGGGACACCTGGGCCACCACGACCACGCGCGTGACCCTCGCCGCCGGAGCCAACAAGTTCCGTGCCACGGCGACGACGGCCAACGGCGGCCCGAACGCCGACAAGCTGACGGTGAACAGCACGGACACCGAACGGCCGACGCCGCCGCAGAACCTGCGCTCCACCGGTCACACCGCGAGCAGCGTCAGCCTGGCCTGGGACGCGGCGACCGACAACGTGGGCGTCACCGGATACGACATCTACACGCACGGCCAGCACAAGGGCAGCGTGGCGGGCAACGTCCTCACCGCGACCATCGACGGCCTGGACTCCGACACTGACTACGACTGGTACGTGATCGCGAAGGACGCCGGCAACAACGTCTCGGAGCCGAGCAACGTCATCAACGTGCGCACCGATCCGGCCCCGCCGGACACCGAGTCCCCGAGCACTCCGGGCACGCTGAGCTCGCCGGGCAAGACGGCGACCACAGTGGACCTCAAGTGGGGCGCCTCGACGGACAACGTGAAGGTGACCGGATACGACATCTTCACCGACGGTGTGCAGTCCGGGAGTGCCGACGGCACTGCCACCTCGACCACAGTGGCCGGTCTGACCACCGGCAAGGAGTACAAGTTCAAGGTGCGGGCCAGGGACAAGGCGGGCAACCTCTCCGGCTTCAGCAACGAGATCGCCGTGACCCCCACCGCGGGTGGACCATCCGGCGTGCCGAACCCGGGCACGGTGTCCACTTTGGCCAGTGGCGTGGATGTGGTGTGGGGCGTTGTGTTCCTGCCGGACGGCTCGGCGTTGTACAGTGAGCGCAACAACTTCAACATCACCCGGCTGACCAAGTCCGGCCAGAAGACCCTGGCGGGCAAGATCAGCCAGGCGGTCGGCACCGGCGGCGAGGGCGGCCTGCTCGGCCTGGAGGTCGGCCCGAACTTCGCCACCGACCACTGGTTGTACGTCTACCACACGGCTTCCGAGGGCAACCGGGTCATCCGGATCAAGTACGAGAACGGTGCGCTGGTCCAGAACACCTACCAGATCCTGATCCAGGGCATCGCCAAGAGCCGGTTCCACAACGGCGGCCGGCTGCGCTTCGGCCCGGACGGCAAGCTGTACGCCTCGGTCGGCGACGCGGAGAACCCGGATGGCAACCCGCAGAACAACAACTCGCTGAACGGCAAGATCCTGCGGATCAACCCGGACGGCACCATCCCGTCGGACAACCCGTTCGGCAACGCGGTCTGGAGCAAGGGCCACCGCAACCCGCAGGGCCTGGACTTCGACTCGCAGGGCCGGTTGTGGGAGGCAGAGTTCGGTGACAGCAGCCAGGACGAGGTGAACCTGATCCAGCGCGGCGGCCGCTGGCACT
>CBIMJO010000721.1:0-5624 GCA_966244135.1 uncultured Actinocrispum sp.
TCGCCGAGGTGCGCGGCCGTGGCCTGTGGGCCGGTGTCGAGATCGCGCCGGGCGGCCCGACCGGGCGGCAGGCCTCCGAGGCGCTGGCCGAGCGCGGCGTGCTGTGCAAGGAGACCCAGGACACGACGCTGCGGGTCGCGCCGCCGCTGGTGATCACCCGCGACGAGATCGACATGGGCGTCACGGCACTCGCAGACGTACTTCGCGCCAACGGATGATCGCCGCGTACGTGACGAGGTAGAGGACGATGCCGTTCAACGTGTGCCAGACGTAGTGCAGCCCGATCGGGATCTCGGCGCACAACGGCTCGTCCAGCGTCCGCGCGGTCAGCGAGACGGCGAAGACGAGGGCGGCGGCCAGGTACCACTTCCAGTGCGGCCGCCGCTCGGAGTTCTGTGAGAACACCAGGAACCCGGCCAGCACCAGCAGCCCGACCAACGCGGACAGGTACATCCCGGGCAGGCCGCGCAGCGTGACGCTGACCAGACCGGTGAACACCAGGAAGATCGGCGCGCCCAGCCAGGCGCGCCGCCACGGCAGATCCCAGTACAGCTTGGGCCACACGGCGATGAAGTACACCATGTAGATCGCGATCGACCCGCTGTCCAGCGCCAGGCCCCAGCGGGTCGCCGTCGTGTGGAACAGGGTGCTGCCGACGAAGATGAACAGGATCATCCACGGCAGCGGCCACAGTTCACCCGCTGGTTGCCCCGCCGCCCGCGAGACACGGCGGATGTACAACAACGCCGCGATCCCCGCGATCAGGAACGACACGTTGCTGACCGCGTTCAGCGGCTCGCTCCAGAACGAGCCGTCCGTCCGCTCGCAGTAGTTGTCGACGTAGTCCGCCATGCCACACCAGATACCACGCGAACGGCGGTCTCAGCGACTCCTCAGCACCGCCATTGCCGCGTTGTGACCTGGAATCCCGCTGACACCGCCGCCGCGCTTGGCCCCGGCACCGCAGATGAGCACCCGATCGTGTCCGGTTTCCACACCCCAGGTGCCTTCCTCCTCCGGTGTCTCGGCGTAGGGCCAGGTCAGGTCGTGGTGGAAGATGTGCCCGTTGGGCAGGCCCAGCTCGTGCTCCAGGTCGGCCGGGGTCTTCGCCTCGATGCACGGCGTCCCGTCCGGCGCGGTGAACAGGCAGTCCTCAATGGACTCATCGAGCACACTGTCCAACGAGGCGACCGTCCTGGCGAGCGCCTCTTCCTTGCTGTTGCTGTCGTTGAAAAGCCTGGCGGGCATGTGCAGCCCGAACAGGGTCAGGGTGTGCAGGTCGCGTTCCCCCGCGCCCAGGATCGACGGGTCGGTAAGGGAATGGCAGTAGATCTCACAGGGCGGGAGCGACGGGATCCGGCCGCTCGCGGCCTCCGCGTACGCCGTGGCCAGCTGCTCGTAGGTCTCGTTGACGTGGAACGTGCCCGCGAAGGCGTCCTTGGGGTCGACGCCGTCCTTGAGTCTGGGCAGGCGCTTGAGCACCATGTTCACCTTGAGCTGCGCGCCTTCCGGCTTCTCGGACGTCTCCCCCATAAGCACGGCGAGGGTCGACGGCGCGACGTTGGCGAGGACGTGTCCACCTTGGACGGTGTGCTCCTCGTCGCCGGTCCGGTAGTGCACCTCACCGTCCGGCGTGATGGCGGTGACCTCGGCACCGGTGACGATCGTCGCGCCCGCAGCCCTTGCCGCACGGGCAAGTTCGCCGGTCACCACCCCCATCCCACCCACTGGGACGTCCCAGTCACCGGTCTCGTTGCCGATCACGTGGTAGAGGAAGCACCTGTTCTGCCGCAGCTGCGGGTCATCGGCCGGTGCGAACGTCCCGATCAGGCCGTCGGTGAGCACCACCCCACGGACGACGCTGTCGCTGAACGTATTCTCAATCGCGACGCTGAGCGGCTCCTCGAACAGCGGCCCCCACGCCGCGCCGACCCGCTTGCGCAGCTCCGCCTTGCTGGGCAACGGCTCGGTCAGGGTCGGGAACACCTGCTCGGCGACGTCCGTCGTCATCGCGTAGAACCGTTGCCAGGCCTGGAAATCCCGGTCACCGCCGGTGATCCGCCCGAACGACCGCGCGGTGCGCTCGCTGTCGCCGGTGTCCACCAGCAGGCCATCATCGCCCACCGGCGTGTACGACGAGATGCGCCGCCGCCGCACGTCGACCGCAAGCCCGAGGTCGGCGATCACCTTGCGCGGCAACAGACTCACCAGGTAGGAGTACCGGGACAGCCGGACGTCGACCCCGTCGAACGCCCGGAACGAAACCGCCGCGCCACCGACATCCGCCTGCCGTTCAAGGAGAAGGACGGAAAGCCCGGCCCGGCCCAGATATGTGGCGGCGACCAGCCCGTTGTGCCCGCCGCCGACAACCACCGCGTCCCAAGTCACCGCCCCACGGTAACCCAGAACCCCTTTACCTGGACCGTTGAACGCGGGCCTCGTCCCAGACCGGTTCGTCCACCTCGGTGACGACACCGTCCGATCTGAACAACAGGTACCGGTCGAACGACCGCCGGCTCGCGAACCACCGGTCGTGCGTCACCGCCAGCACCGTCCCGGTGAACTGGTCGAGCGCGGTCTGCAACGCCTGGATCGACACGAGATCGAGGTTGTCGGTGGGCTCGTCGAGCAACAGCATCGTGGCGCCGGACGCCTCCAGCAGCAGCACCTGGAAGCGCGCCTGTTGCCCACCGGACAACGTCTCGAAGGGTTGATCGCCCGCGGCGGCGAGGCCGTAGCGGGACAGCTTGGACATCGCCGTGCCGCGGTCCACGCCGGAACGCCCTTCCTCGCCGTGCCACAGGATGTCCACGAGCGTCCGCCCCACCCACTCGGGATGGTTGTGCGTCTGGGCGAACAGGCCCGGCACGACGCGCGCGCCGAGACGGGCCGATCCGGTGTGCGCCACCTCGTCGCCGCTCAGCAGCCGCAGGAAGTGCGACTTGCCGGAACCGTTGGACCCCAGCACGCAGACCCGGTCGCCGAAGAACACCTCGAGGTCGAACGGCTTCATCAGGCCGGTGAGTTCGAGGTTCTCACACGTCAGCGCCCGCAAACCGGTCCGCCCGCCCTGCAGCCGCGGCTTGAGCTTCTCCACCTTCGGCGGGGTCGGCGGGGCACCGGCCTCCTCGAACTTCCGCAGCCGCGTCTGCGCGGCGGCGTACCGCGAGGCCATGTCCGGGCTGATCGCGGCCTGCTGGCGCAGGGTGTGCACGAGCTCGCGGAGCTGCTGGTGCTTCTCCTCCCAGCGGCGGCGCAGCTCGGCGAACCGTTCCCAGCGGGCCTCGCGCGCCTCGTGCCAGGTGGCGAAGCTGCCGTGGTGCGTCCACGTGGTGCCGCCTTCGAGGGTGACGACGTGGGTCGCGGCCTGGCTGAGCAGTTCGCGGTCGTGGCTGACGAGCAGGATCGCCTTGTCCGAGGCGCGCAGCCGTTCCTCCAGCCAGCGCTTGCCGGGGACGTCGAGGTAGTTGTCCGGCTCGTCGAGCAGCAGCACCTGTTCCGGCGCGCGCGTCAACGCCTCCAGCACGAGCCGCTTCTGCTCACCACCGGACAACGTCACCGCGCCGCGGTACTGGGCACGGTCGTACGGCACCCCCAGCGCGGCCACAGTGACCTTGTCCCACAGCACCTCGGCGTCGTACCCGCCCGCCTCGCCCCAGGCCACCAGAGCGGACGCGTAGCGCATCTGAACCGGCTCGCTGTCGTCGTCCATCATCAACAGCTCGACGGCGTCCAGTTCGGCGGCCGCGGCGCGCAACGCGGGCGGCGAGGCGGCCAGCAGCAGATCGCGGACCGTGCGGTCGTCCCGCACCGATCCGATGAACTGCGGCATGACCGCGAGCCCGCCCTCGACGCGCACGCCCTCGCCGGCGACCAGTTGCCGCAGCAGCGTGCTCTTGCCCACACCGTTGGCGCCGATGAGGGCGACGACATCCCCGGCACCGACCCGGAACGCGACCTCCCGGAACAGTTCGCGCCCGTCCGGCAACGTGTGCGCGAGTCCGCTCGCGTCGAGGAAGCCCATTCCAGCGATGGTGCCGGACACCGGGCGTGATCGGCGAACGATTTAGATCAGGCATAGTGGATGGTGTGCAGCGACTCGTACCAGCGGGGATGATCCGTCCGGTGGTCATGGTCGCCGCCGTGTGCACGCTCATCGTGACCACGCTCGCGCTGGTGTTCAGCGATCAGCGGGTGGCCAGCGCGTTCGACCAGCAGGTGTACTCGATGGTGTACAAGCAGTTCGTCGGTGAGCGTGGCGTCTTGCAGGCGATGCTGGTGCCCACCGAGCCGGTGCTGCTGATCATCGTCCTGGGGCTGGTCGTGATGGTGTCGGTCGCCCGCCACCGCCCCCGGCTGGCCGTGCTCGCGGTCATCGGCCCGCTGCTGGCCGTGGGACTGAACGGCCTGCTCAAGCCGTGGATCGACCGGACCATCAACAACGGATCGCTGGCTTTTCCCAGCGGGCACACCACAGGCATGGTCGCGGTGCTGACCGTGTTCGTCGTGGGCGCGCTGACCAGTTCGCGCATCTGGTTGTCAGCACTGGTGATCGCGGTCGAGGTGCTGGTAACGGTTGTCGGCACTGTGGCGCTGGTCGGAATGAAGTACCACTACGTCACCGACACCGTCGGGGGCGCTTGCCTCGCCGTGGCGACCGTCCTCGTGGTGGCCCTCGGCATCGACCGGGTCGCGGCGAAACGCCGCACCCGGGAGACCGCAGGTTCCGGGGTGGCGCTGTGAGCGCACTTGCGCACCATGCGTAATCTGTCATCCTGCAGTGAATCGGCGACGGAAAGGACGCGACGGTGACTGACACACCGATCTACGACCAGCTTCGTGCCGAACTCAATGCGCGCCGCGAGCCGGCCGCCCAGGAGCCACCGCGGCAACGAGCCCGCGCCACCGAGAAACCGGCCGCCGGCGCCTCGCCGCGCCGGGTCGCCGAGACGACGAGCGAGGCCGGCCAGCCCGTCTCGGTGTGGACCCTGGTGAACAACAACCGCCGCAACCGCAAACCCTGACCTGCGAAAGAGCCCCCGCCGCGGGTGCGGCGGGGGCTCTTTCGGCTGTCTGATCAGGTGGTGCCGACGGCCATGCGCTCCTCGACGTTGATGCGCTGCTTGAGGAACTGCTGCTGGTACATCAGGTCCACGACGCGCTGCGGCCGGATGGCCAGGGTGGTGGTCGGGTACGTGCCCATGTTCATCAGCTGGGCGACGTTGCGGCTCACCGACACGTAGTCCGGCAGCACGCCCTCGATCGTGGACCGGTCGAGCGCGCGGGCCTGGGCCTCACCGAGCACCCGCTGGAACGCCGCGACCGTGCCGGGGTTCTTGCGGGCGAAGCTGCGCGCACAGGCGTAGCCGGACTGCGGGAAGTCCGAGGTGGCGCCGGTCGCGGTGTCGGCCAGGATGGTGCAGCCCTGCTCGAGCTGGGCGCGGGTCAGGTACGGCTCGACCATCCAGGCGGCGCTGACGTCGCCCTTCTTGACCGCTTCGGCCAGCTTGTCGAACGGCAGCTCGACGTAGTTGACGTCGCTCGGCTTCATGCCGTTGGTCGCGAGGGTGCTGTTGGTCAGCAGGACGCCGAGGCCGCGCAGGTTGTTCACGCCGATCCGCTTG
>CBIMJO010000722.1:0-5622 GCA_966244135.1 uncultured Actinocrispum sp.
ACGCTTGTCTCACCCGGCGGTACGATGACACCGGTCCGGATCGAGGGCGCCGGCCAGCACACCGCCAGGCTCACCGCGACCACCCGGGTGGACCGCCGTGACCTGCGGCTGCGCGCGCCCTGGTTCCGGATCGGCCGGTTCATCGAGATCACCGTGACCGCCACCGTCTCTAACACTGTTAGAGAGACCTCACCGGCGGTGCCCGCCGAGCGGTGACGCAGACTGGGCGGCATGCGGAGGATCATCGTGATCGGGATCGGCGCCGGCGACCCGGAGCAGGTCACCATCCAGGCCGTCAACGCCATCAACCGGTCGGACGTGTTCTTCGTCCTGGACAAGGGCGAGGTCAAGCAGGAACTGGTCGACCTGCGCTCGGAGATCCTGACCCGCTACGCGACGCACACCTACCGGGTCGTGCACGGCCGGGATCCGGAACGCGACCGGACGAGCGCCGCCTACGTCGAGGCCGTCGACGACTGGCGGCGGCGCCGCGCGGACGTGTGCCAAGCGATGATCGCGTCCGAACTAGACGACGATCAGACCGGCGCGTTCCTGGTCTGGGGCGACCCCTCGCTGTACGACAGCACCCTCGCGATCCTTTCCGACATCTCCTCGCGCGGATCGCTGGAGTTCGAGGTCGAGGTGATCCCCGGGATCAGCAGCGTGGCCGCCCAGGCCGAGCGCTGGCTCGGCGCGCCTGTCATGGTGCTGCCGCACGAGCAGCGTGCGCTGCAGGCCACGCGCTCGCTGTGGAACCTGCGCCAGATGAACCTCGCGGCGCGCCACCGCATCCCGCTCAACCAGGTCGGCAAACCCGTGCAGATCACCACCGGCCGCCGCCTCGCCCAATCCTGGCCCGCCGCCGACGTGGACGACGTCGTGGTCATGCTCGACGCACAGACCGCCTTCACCGAACACCCCGGCGCCGACATCTACTGGGGCGCCTACCTCGGCACCCCCGACGAGATCCTGATCTCCGGCCCGGTGACCGAAGTCGCCGACCACATCGTCGAGACCCGCGCGGAAGCCCGCCGTCGCAAGGGCTGGATCATGGACACCTACCTCCTGCGCCGCGACTCACGAGGCTAGGTACAGCACTTCGTAGCGGTCGCCGGGGGTGTCGTCGGGGAGTTCTTCCCAGAGGGTGAAGTGCAGGAGTTCCCAGTGGTAGGGGTCGATCGCGAGGACACTGGCGTAGACCAGGTCATTGTCCACTGAGGACTTCAGCCGGGCGGTGGCGTCGTCGGCGACCGTGGTCAGTTCGGCGTCGGCAGGGATGGGGGCGAGGACGCGTGTGGCGAAGCGGGCCTGGGACGCCCGGCCGCGTTCCTGGTCGACACCGGTCCAGTGCTTCACCGGTGGGCGGCCGAAGTCGGTGACGATGCCGTGGAAACCGCCGCCGCCCCAGAGGAAGCGGTTCATGCCCGCGGTGTCGTCCCAGACGTAGAACGGCGAGTACTGGTTGATGGGGGTCTGGCGCATCAGATAGGCCTTGAAGCCCAGGCCCAGAAACCCGTCGAGCAGATGCCCCCGGGTGGCCACCCGTTTACGGATAATGCCCATGTCGTAGTCGGTGGGCAGGGTGATCTCGTATTGCATCGCGTACACGATCAATCTCCCATTACTCGGGTCAGCAATTCCTGAACTCCGTCGATTGCGCGGTCGAACGGTTCGGTATCGCCGGCCGCGCGCGCCAGCACGTACCCGCCCTGCAGAGTCGCCAGGATGGTCGCCGCGATCGCTTCGGCGGGCACGCCGTCGGGCAGCGCGGGAGCCAGGACGGCGGCCAGCCGTCCCCTCAACCACTCGAAAGTGTCAGCCAGCGGCTGACGCAGCCGACGATCGGTGACGACATCCGGATCCTGGGTCATCCGGCCAACCGGACAGCCCCGCAAAATCTCCCGTGACCTGCGCAGATACCCCATCACCCGGTCGTGGGGCGAGCCCGGTCCGTCCAGGTCCGCGGCGGCCGCGACCCGCAGGTCAGAGGCAGTGCGCTGGATCGCCGCGAGCGCCAGATCGGTCTTGCCGGCGAAGTGGTGGTACATGCTGCCCTGCCCCACGCCGGACCGCTCCTGGATGGCCTTCGGGCTGGTCCCGACATAGCCCCGCTCCCACAGCAGCTCGCGCGTGCTCTCGACGAGCCGCTCCCTGGTGTCCATGTGTACATACTAGTAGGTACAGAGCGAATCGGCCGGTACTGCCGCACAAGCTGAGGCGGCTGATCGTCAACTCCGCTGAAAAGCGCTTCGCCGATCCGCGGCGGGGCCCTTCTCTCCATCCCTTTCGCTGAATTGAAGGCACCGGGCGGAATCGTGCCATTCCGGAAAGGCGCACCGTGGAAAACCCGGATGCTTGACTGTGGCGTTCGTTTTTCTCCCACCTCCAGGAGGACATCCATAGCAAGCGACGATGCAGCCGGACGCCCCCACGCTCAGCCAGACGCTCGACCGCAACGTCATGACGATCGACGTCTACGGGCACCACGGCCAGCCCGCCGCACGAGCCCTGCACCAATCACACCCAGAGAACTCGTTGAACCTCTGGAACGAGGGCACCCCGGACGCCGTGCTCGCCGGCTACGGCGTTCAAGTCACCTACCCAGATCAAGCCACTGTCAGTTAATAACTAGAACCTACGGCTGGTCAGCCTAGGTGAGCACAACTCGATCGCTCCACCCGACGGCTGATCTCCGGCTACCCAAAGTGAGGGGTCCGGCGGGTCCCTCACTTTGGGTAGGTCGACTGTACATACCAGTAGGTACAGGACGTAAGTACGCCATATCACCTATTTCGCCGCCTTTAGGCAAATGATTGAATGTGCCGTTCGTTTTGTGTTCCACAGCTCCTCTGGAGGGGGTTTCATGGCACGCACCCGTGCGATCCGGGCGGCAGCCGCGACTCTCGTCGTTCCACTTCTGCCTTTCGTGGCGGCGCAGGCCGACGCGGCGACGCCACCGGCGTCGGTGTCGAATGTGGCCAGCGACATGAGAGAGATGACCCGCACGGACTTCACGCTGGACGGCAAGAAGTTCGAGGCACCGAAGTCCTACAACCCGAGCAAGAGCAAGGCGAAGGCCAAGGTGGCCGCGGCGTCCACGCCGCCGGTCGGCACCGTTCGCCAGTGGCTGGGCTCGGACGACTTCAACGGGCGCAACTACCGCAAGGACTACACGCTGCGCGGGATCGGCAACAAGATCGAGGTCTGGGTGGCCAACGACCGGGCGTTCCCGGCCGGTGACTGCCGCGCCCAGGTCCCCGGTTCCACCGACATCACCGATGCCCAGGTGAGCGAGCTCATCACCGAGTTCGACAACAACATGTACCCGAAGGAGACGGCGACGTTCTCGACGCCGCCCGACCGGGACGGCACGCATTCCACGATTCCGCCGGACGCCAACGGTAACGGCGGTGTGTACACCGGTGACGGCAACAAGACCGTCGCCCTGCTGGACAACATCCGGGACGACAACTACTACAACTTCCCGGCCCGGCCCACCTACATCGCGGGTTTCTTCTCCTCGGCGTACAACGAGGCGTTCGACCGCAATGTGATGACCATCGACGTGTTCGACTGGGCGCACCGCACCACGGCCAACCCGCCGAACGAGCCGACGGCCGACCTGTGCACCAGCCGCCCGGCGCGCCCGTTCTCCTACGAGGGGACCTTCGCGCACGAGTGGCAGCACCTGCTGCACTACTACACCGACCCGCTCGAGGGGATCTGGCTCAACGAGGGCCTGTCGGACTTCGCGATGGCGCTGACCGGCTACTCCAACAGCAAGGCCACGGTGTTCGACAAGGGTGTGGACGGTCACCTGTCCTGCTTCCAGGGCTTCGCGACCGTCAAGACCGACAGCAACCCGAACCCACGTGACTGCGGTGGCCCGGAGAACTCGCTGAACCTCTGGGGTGAGACGAGCAACCCGAACGCCGTGCTGGCCGACTACGGCAACGCGTACCAGTTCGTGCTGTACCTGTACGACCACTACGGCCAGGACTTCATCTCCCGCCTGCACCGCGACGGCCAGCTCCAGGGCCTGGCGAGCGTGACGGCCGAGCTGAAGTCGGTCGGCGAGAACGACCTGTACAAGGTGCTGCACAACTACCAGACCTCCGTTCTGGTGGACAAGATCGTGGACAACAAGCACGGCATCGTCCTGGGCGCCACCAAGAAGAAGGTCACCTCGGCGAGCGTCAACTCCACGGTGAACCTGGCCAACCCGACGGCGAACGCGCAGCCGGGCGCCGGGCCCAACGGCGCGGACTTCGTCCCGCTGCAGGGCGCGAACGCCACTGCCCTCAAGGGATGCGACCTGCGGTCGCTGACCTTCGAGGGTGCCAAGACGTTGCCGGCCCTGCCGCTGCTGTGGACGGTCGTCAACAACGACCCCGACCGCCCGGGCAACCCGGTGCTGTGGTCGGGCAACGCCAGCAACCTCAACTCCGCGGCGGTCATCCCGGTGACCGTGCCGTCGGCCGACCCGACGCTGCGGTTCGCCGCGAAGTACGGCGCCGAGTCCGGCTTCGACTACGCCTACGTGGTGGTGTCCACCGACGGTGGCGCGACCTACAAGGCGATCGCGGGTGACAAGACCATCGACGGCCCGCTCGGCCCGGCACTCAACGGCACCACCACCGGGTTCGAGCCGCGCAGCTACGACCTGTCCGCGTACGCGGGCCAGAACGTGCTGCTGGGCCTGCAGTACGTGTCCGACGGTGGCGTCAACGAGGGCGGTTTCCTCGTGGACGACGTGACCGTGGGCGCGACGTCCATTTCGGACGGTTCCAGCCTGGCGGCGTTCAAGTCGCCCACCCAGATCAAGCCGACCTCGGTGAACAACTGGAACGTGCGCCTGGTCGGGTACGACGAGAAGCACTCCATCGCGCTGCAGCTGGAGTTCAACGGCAAGTCGTCGTTGAAGCTCAACCGCCTGCAGCTGGCCCTGCTTTCGGCGTTCCCGAAGGTGGTGGCCATCGTCGCCTACGACGAGCCGACCGAGCTGGTTCAGCAGTACGCACCGTACAAGCTGACCGTGAACGGCGTGCTCCAGCCTGGTGGCGCGTGATCCGCTGAATGAGGAAGGGCCCCAGCCACTTTTGGCTGGGGCCCTTTCCCTTTCTTGGAGGTTTCTCAGTGCAGGGGAACGCGGATGACCTGGCCGCCGCCCTTGCAGACACCACAGTTGGAGATGTAGGCGTCGTCGCCGCGGACGGTCAGGCCGCCCGGCATGGTCAGGCCGGTGTCCAGCACGGTGGTCTTCTTGCCGTGCCGGTCGACCTTGATCAGCGCGCCCTGGCCGTCACCGGCGAGCAGGCCGTTCTTCGCGATCTCCAGGACGTACAGCGAACCGTCCCAGGTCTGCGCGATGTCGATGATGGTGGTGAAGCCGTCCGCCACGACCTCCGGCTCACCGCGCCCCGGCCACACCTTGAACACCTTCGCGGCGCCCACCACGAACGGGAACCCGGTCAGCTGACCGACGTAGAACGCGCCGACCCGGCCACGGATCACCGACGTGGGCACGGCCTGCGCGTTGTTCACCCCCGGGAAGACGGCCAGCGTGTTGATCTTGCCACCATGGCCGACCTCCACCAGGTCGTTGCCGCCTGCGTCGGTCAC
>CBIMJO010000723.1:0-5615 GCA_966244135.1 uncultured Actinocrispum sp.
AAACGCGCGTCGGACGTGAAGCTCAACGGCGTCCGGCTCGCGGAAGCCGCGCGCGACGGCAAGTTCGTCCTCGTCGAGACGACGAAGGACCAGAACGCCGCAGCCATCGCACAAGCGGAGTTCAGCGACCGCGTCACCGTCCTCTCCGGACAGTTCGACCAGGAGTACCGGACCGCGGCACCGGTCATGCTCATCCGGCCGGACGGTTACGTCGCCTGGGCGTCCGAGGACGGCGCCGACGCGGGGGCGTCACTGGCCGAATGGTGCGGGTCGGCGCTGGTGTCGTTGTCGTAGAACACCAGCTCCAGCATGCGTTCCAGGAAAACCGGATCCGGCGCGGCCGGTGGCATCGTCAGGTTGTCGAAGAGCATGCCCGTCAGCACCTGCGACAGCAGCCGCGCCCGGTCCGGGGTCGCCGGAACCCCGGCGGACAGCAGGAACGAGGTGGCGCCCTGGATCGCGGCCGCGTGGATCTCCGCCAGCATCGGCCGCAGCGAGGGCTCCCGGTTGCCGGCCAGGAACAGTTCGAACCGGGCGAGGTTCCGCACCCGCGCGACCTCGTCCTGACCGGCCACCAGCCGCGAGAGCACCTTCGCCACGTCCGCCCGGTCCCGCACACTCGGCCGGACCGTCCCGATATAGCCCCAATGCAGCTCGGCGACCCGCTCGGCGGCCGCCTCCAGCAACGCCAGGCGGGTCCGGTAGAAGTTGGATGTCGTGCCGGTCGGCAGGTCCGCGCGGATGTCGACCGCGCGGTGGGTCAGCCCGCCGGCCCCGTTCTCGGCGAGCAGCGTGATGGCCGTGTCGGCGATCAGCGCCCGCCGCTCCGGATTGGCCGGCATGGTGTTTCTCCTCGAGCCGCCTTACCACTACCTATGTAGTGTATCAGTCCGGCTTGATCACACCCACCGCTCCGCGCACGACCTGGGCCCAGGTCAACCTGCCGAACAGGTAATGACAAGCGACCTGCTCGTTGGTGAACCTGGCCCAGTCGTACCGGTTTCCCTGCTCGCGCCAGAACACTTCCCAGCCCAGCAGGCCGTTCTCGTCCGGGTTCTCCGCGCGGACGAGGCACCAGGTGTTGTCCGCCTCGGCGCCCACCGAGACGAGCTCGGCCGGGATGCCCACGGCGTCCAGCCAGCCGACGATCGACTCAGCCTTCATCGACGATCTCCTCTGTCAGGTAGCCGAACGCGACCAGGTCGGCGGCCGGGTAGACGGTCCGGTACCGGACACCGCCGCCGGACTGCGCGAACCACGCGGCCGAAAACCCTTTCCACACCGGCAAAGCACGCGCGACCCGGTAACGGCGGTACCCGGCGCGCAGGTGGGACGGCGGCAGCGAGCGGCGGCTGAACGCGGTCGACTCGGCGGCGAACACCCGGCCCTCCTCGGTGCCGAACCGGTCGATGATCGTGCCCGGCGGCAGGACCTCGGGTTCGCCCGGGGCGATTCCGCCCTCCGGGTACAGCTCCGCGGGCGGCCAGGCGTACTCGATGTCCAAAGTGTCCCGTCCGCTGCCCGCGCGCACGACGAACCGCCGGTCCCAGTCCCGCTCGTTCTGGCCGCCCAACGGGTCGTAGCCGACGGCCAGGCCGTCCACGATCGCGTCCTCCTCGGGCTCGACCGGGCGCGCGGTTCCCCGCACGGCTTCGATCAGGGCGGACGAGGGGTGGTCGTGCGGCTCGAACCGCATGCCGGGCGCGTAGTCGAAGTCCTGGCTGGGCGGGGGAAGCTGGCGGGCGGGCCGGTCGCGCGCCACCGGCATGTGCCCGATGGGGAACATCCGGACCAGCCAGATCGCCAGGATGGCTTCGTGCTGATCCTGTTTGGGCGCCTCGACATGCGCGACCACCGGCGCCTGCGCGGGCGGCTGCTGCGTGGGTTGCTGCTGACGCGGAGCGTCGGGCACGAACACCGGCGACTGTCCACGCTGGACCGGAGCAGGGGCGGGCTGACCCGAGACTGGTTGCGCCGCAACAGGAGCCGGAGCCCCTGGTGCGGGCGCGGCAGGCCCGGGTCCCCCGGTGATGATGGGCGCGGCGGGCGCACCTCCGCCGCCACCACCAACCACGGGAGCGCCTGGCACACCAGGACTGATGGGCGCGGGCGGAGCCTGGGCCGCGGGCTGCGGCGCGTCGAGCACCGCGGGCGCGGCCGAGGCGACGTGCACGCTTTGGTCGCGGACAACGGGAATGCCCGATGGTGGGGTTGGAGCATCATGCGGCAGAACGAAGTCATGCGAGCCCGGAATGGCGATCGGCCCGGTGGACGGCTCAAGCCCGCCCGCGACGGGAGGAAGGGTGTCACCCGGCATGTGATGCCCGCCTGGACCACCCACATTCCCGGGGCCGACGTTCCCAGGAGTGACGTTGCCGAGACCGTGATCTCCCGGGCCGATGGTCCCTGGGCCGTGGTTTCCAGGGCCGGTGACGGTGTCTTGGACCAGGTTCGTAGCCCCGTGAACAGCGTGTCCGGCACCATGAGTGGTGTCCTGCACCAGGTTCACGGCTCCCTGCCCCGTGTCCTGCACGAGGCCCGTGGCAGCGTGTCCGGTGTTCTGCACGAGGTTCCCGGCGCCCTGGGTCACCCCGGAAACGGTGTCCTTCAGGAAATTGTGGCCATGTCCCTGCGCGCCCGGGTTCGGGTCGACGAGCGGCTGCGCGGTGTCCACCACGACTCCGGTCGCGGGCTGGACCGCGGACACCAACGTGTGGTGGACGTTGGCGACATTGGCGGCCGTGCCCTTGACCGCGGTGTCCAGTCCCAGCAAGGCATTGGGATGCCCGGCCGCGGCCGCGTGCTCGGCGACGTCCTTGTTCTTGGCCAGTGGCACCAGGTTGCGCACGATCGCCAGCTTGGCCTCACCGACCTGGTTGGCGGCGTGGTCGAGTTTGTCCGCCGCGTCCGTGCACCCCTTGGCCACCGACGTCAGGTGCCCGGTGTCCGGCTTGACGTTGTTGCCCCAGTGCGACCGGGCCGCGTCGGCGCCCGCGCCCTGGGTTGTGTGCAGGGCGGCCTGGGCGGACGTGTCGGCGTCGCCGATCAGGGTGGTCAGCTTCTTGCCGGTGTCCCGCCAGGCCTGGGCGGCCTCGCGCATTTTGTCCTCGTCCGCCGCCGGCCACTTGACGCCGGTCTGCGCGGCCACGTCGGCCAGCTCGGGAGGAAGCTCGATGCCCATGTCAGACCTTGTCGATGCGGTTGCGGGCATTGGCGTCGACGTCGCGGTACGCGGCGGCCATCTCGGTCAGCCGCGTCTGCATGTCGTCGAGGTGGCCGGACACGGCGTCCAGCCCGGTGCGGGTCTGGCCGGACGGTCCGGAGTAGACGGCCGCGAAGCTCTGGCCGACCTCGTCGTCGCCCCAGGGCGTGCCGAGTGCGTCGAGGGTCTGGTTGAGCTCGCCGGACAGCTTGCCCGCGCGCTCGACCATCGGCGCGAAGTCGCTCGCGTGCTTGGCGAGCCGTTCGTGGTCGGACTCGAAACCGGTCACGGCTGCCTCCCCGGCCGGTCCATCCAGCTCAGGTCCTCGTAGCTCTCGTCGTCGAACCGCTGCACCGGCGGCGCCAGCTCGGCGTCGGTGAGATCGGCCCTGCCCGCGAGCAGCGCAGCCGGGTCGGTCTGCACCGGCAACAGCGGGCTCACGGTCCGGTGCGCCGTCTCGGACGCCTTGGCCGACGCCGACGCGACCGTCCGCACGATCGACTTGGCCAGGTCCGACGGGCTCACCCGGACGTAGGCGGCGTCCGCGATGACCAGGTCCAGTAAGGCCCCGCCCGGGCCGACCGTCGCCTTCACCAAGCCGTCCGGGCTGGTCACGGTCTCCCGGATGGCGGAGAGAGACTGCTGCATGCCCGCGAGCTGTTCGCGGCTGCGCCGGTAGTCGGCGAGGAGCTCGTCCACCTGCGCCTGATGGTCGGAAGCCACGGCCACCTCCGGATCAACGTAAAGCTCGTCTCAGGCGTCAGACGCCGCCGGACGCGCCCCGGTTCCCGCGGCCGGGAAACATCTCAGCCGACGGTCTTGCGCACCAGGGCCCGGCGCGTGCCACGGCGATCCACCACCGTGAAGCCCGCGTCGGTGAACATCGACAGGGTGCCGTGGTACAGCTCGCCCGAACTCGCCTTCACGCCGTTGGTGTCGACCGGGTACGCCTCCAGGATCCAGGCGCCGTGCCGGACCGCATACCGGACAGCCTCATCGAGCAGCCTACGGGCGACACCGCCGCGGCGCGCGGAACGATGGATGTAAAAACAGGTGACGGACCAGACTCCGGAGAGGTCCTCGCCCGGGTCGGCGGGTTTGGCGATCGGCGAACGTTCCAGCCGCCGGTACACCGACCGGGGCGCGACGGCCACCCACCCGACCGCCTCGTGGCCGTCCATCGCGAGCAGCCCGGCCGGTTCGCCCGCCGCCGCGAGATCGGCCGCGTCCTGCCGGTTGACCTCGCCCGAGTCGTCCTTGAACTCGGGGCTGGTCTTGCGGAACCACATGCACCAGCACCCGCCGACCGCCCCGTTGGGACCGAACAGCTTCTCGAGGGCGGGCCAGGTCCGCTCGGACAGTTCGACGACCTTCATGGTCATCCGCGCAGCGCCTGGACCACACGCGACGGGCTCGGCCGGCCGAGCCGGGCGGCCATCCAGGCGCTCGTGTCGGCGAGTTTGTCCAGGTTCACGCCGTGCTCGAGCCCCAGGCCGTCAAGCATCCACACCAAGTCCTCGGTCGCCAGGTTGCCGGTGGCCGACTCGGCGTACGGGCACCCACCGAGACCACCGGCGGACGAGTCTACAGTGGACACTCCACAGCGGAGCGCGGCCATCGTGTTGGACAGCGCCTGCCCGTACGTGTCGTGGAAGTGCACCGCCAGCACGGACGGGTCGCCGAACCCGGCGATCAGCGCCTCGACCTGGCCGGGGGTGGCCACGCCGATGGTGTCGCCGAGGGAGAGCTGCGAGCAGCCCAGGTCCAGCAGCCGCCGCCCGACCGCGATCACCTGCTCGGCCGCGACCGGGCCCTCCCAAGGATCTCCGTAGCACATCGAGAGATACCCGCGCACCTGCAGGCCTTCCGCGCGCGCCCGGGTGACCACCGGCGCGAACATCTCGAACTGCGAGTCGAGCGTCCGGTTGAGGTTGCGGTTCGCGAACGTCTCGGTGGCGCTGGCGAACACCGCGATGTGCTCCATGCCCGCCGCCAGCGCCCGGTCCAGGCCGCGCTCGTTGGGCACCAGCACGGGATAGCTCACACCGTCCCGTCTGGACAGTCCGTCGACCAGCTCCGCGGCGTCCGCCAGCTGCGGCACCCACTTGGGGTGCACGAAACTGGTCGCCTCGATCACCCGCAGGCCCGCGTCCGCCAGCCGGTCGATGAACTCCAGCTTGACCGCCAGGTCCACGACCGACTTCTCGTTCTGCAGCCCGTCGCGGGGGCCGACCTCCCAGATGGTGACGCGCTGCGGGAGGTCGGCCCTGGACGCGACGGTGTCCGGCAGGCCCGCGGCGACCATCTACCGCCCCTGCTGCGGGGGCTGCTGGTAGCCGCCGTGCTGCGCCTTGAAGTCGTCGTCCGGGTTGTCGTTGATCTCCCGGTACAGCAGCGAGTGCACGTGCTCGAC
>CBIMJO010000724.1:0-5605 GCA_966244135.1 uncultured Actinocrispum sp.
TTGCCGATCAGACCGGCCACGGTCACTGTGCACGTCCCCCGCACCGCCACCTGAACACGTTCCTCGACGACCTCCATCTCACCGAACCGGGTCCGCGCGCCGTACCACCGCTCAGGGCTCCGGCGGCGCCATCGACTGCAGCGGTGTGCCATCGAGAAGGTCGTGCGCGAACAGGCCGGGCGGCAGCATCGGCTGCAGCAGCCGGGCCGCCTCGTCCTGTGCCTTGGCCCGGGCCAGGTCGCAGGCGGCGAGGATCTCGGCCGAGAGTTCGGCCGGCGCCATCTGTTTGTAGGCCCCGGTGTGGAACGTCAGCGCGGTCAGTTCGCCCTGGTGGCCGACGGTGACCTCGACGGTCCGCCGCTGGTTGCTCGCGGTGCACGAGATCGAGCTGAGATTGCGCTGCAACTCGGCCAGGCCAAGGCGCTGCTCCCGATACATCGCCAGCGCGCGCTGCAGTTGCTCCTCGTAGCTCCGCGACACCGCGGCCGCTCCTCTCGTCGGGACTCCGGCATCCAGCCTCGCGTGACCAGTGCCATCGCGCCAGGAATTCGCGGCGACGGGAGACCGACGCGCAACCACAGCTACCCGTTCATCCCTCTATGGCGAATGTGAAGTGCGCCCGGCCAGACTGGCGCCGTGCTACCGAACCACGCTCGTTCAGCAGATCCAGCCACCCCGGTGGTGGCCGTGGCCGTCCACGCCCACGACCGGGTCACCAGGCTCGGCGTGATCAGCATCCTCGCCGAGGCTGAAGGGACGCGGGTACTCACGGGGGCCGAACACGCCGAGGCCGACGCGGACGTAGTCGTATCCAGGTCCGTCGGGGACGCGGAGTTCGCGCTGCTGCGCGACATCCGCGAACGGCGCAGGCGGGAGTCGCCGCGATGTGTGCTCGTGACAGATCACTTCCGGCCGGCCTGCCTGATGTCCGCGCTGGAGTGTGGCGTCGCCGCGGTGTTGTCCCGGCGCACCACCACCGTCGAGGAACTGGTGGGCACCGTGCTCGCGGTCGGCCAGGGCGAGGCAGTACTGCCACCGGCCCTGCCGGGCGCCCTGCTCATGGAGTTGAACCGGGTCCAGCGTGAAGTGCTCGAGCCGAACGGGCTCAGCGTGTACGGCCCCAGCGCGCGGGAGCGGGACGTCCTGCGGCTGCTGGCCGACGGGCACGGCGACGAGGAGATCGCGGCCAGGCTGAAGTACTCGGAACGCACGATCAAGAACGTGCTGTACGGCATGATGACCCGGCTCGGGCTGACCACCAGGGCACACGCGGTCGCGTTCGCACTGCGTGCCGGCTTGATCTAGGAGCCGAGCAACCGGGCCATGACCACCCGCATGGCGTCAGCGACATCGTTGGTGGACAACAAGTCCGGCCACCGTTCGGACGCCATCAGCTCGGCCAGCAAATCCGCGAGCGAGTACTCGGGCCGCAGCAGCGCCTGCTGGCCGACCATCCGGAGGGGCAACGGCAGCAGCCCGCACACCTTGGTCAGTGCGCGTGCGGCGTCCGGTTCGGCCGCCACCCGGTCCGCACCCACAACAGCGGCCAGCAGCTCCAACGCCTCCTGTTCGTCGAGGGTGCCGAGCCGCACGGGGACAACGCCGTCCCGGATCACCAGATCCGGCAGCGCCGAGCGGCTGGTGATGAGTACGAACGGCTCTGGCGAACCCGGGAGCAGTGGCCGCACCTGCTCGACGCTGACCGCGTCGTCCAACTGGATCAACAGCCGCCGTCCGGCCACGTGGGTCCGGTAGAGTCCCACCAGCTGCGGCAGCGGCATGTCGTCTGCCTCGACGCCCAGGCTGCGTACCAAGGCACCCAACGCATCCGCCGCGGACAGCGGCTTTTCGTCCGAAGAGGACCCGAGCAGGTCCACGTACAGCGCGCCATCCGGGAACTCCGCCGCCAGCTGATGTCCAAAGTGTACTGCGAGCGCGGTCTTCCCCGCTCCGCCAACGCCGTGCAGCAGCACCATGCGCGGCGCACGCCCACGAGCCGCCAGGCACTCGCCCACCATCTCCAGCAGCGACTGCCTGCCCACGAACGCGTGCACATCGTGCGGCAACTCGGCCGGTACCCGGACCGGCGCGGCAGCCGGCTCCTGCGCGATCGGCTCGCCCTGACGCAGGCGATCAGCCAGACCGGCGAGCTCGGCCGCCGGCCGCACCCGCTCGCTGTGGGCGACCGCCTCGGCCCGACGGCCCGCGGCGTCCAGCGACCGCCACAGCACCTCAACCAGCCTTGGCGGCAAGGATTGCACGGTCTCCGCGGCCAGCAACTGATCCGCGATCTCACCCGGCGGCCGCAGACCGGCCGCGAGCTCGGCCCACGAGTTCACCGCCCCGGCGAACGATTCCAGCGCCGCCCCCCGCTGTTGCTCGGCGAACGGACCGGGTACTCCCGCCAGCGGCACGCCACGCCACAGTCCAAGCGCCTGCTCGAACACGTCAAGCGCCGCAGCATTGTCTCCCGCGTCGCGCAGGTCACGCGCGGCAGCGCACTGCTCGTGGAACTCCCGCAGATCCAGCGCTCCGTCCGGCAGCATCAGCTGATAACCGTCGCCGACCGTCCGCAGATGGTCCGGCCCCAGCAGCTGACGCAGCCCTGACACATAGGACTGCACGTTCCGCACGGCGCTCACGGGCGGCTGATCACCCCACAACGACCACAAGATCTCCGCCCGTGACACCGGGCCAACCCGCAACACCAAGGCGCACAACAACGCCTGCCGGGCCGGCGGCCCCACCGGGCCCATCCGGCCACCCTGGTCGGCGACGACCTCGCCCAGTACCCCGACTCGACGCAACCCCACCGCCGAAGCATCGCACGTGAACACCGCACCCGGGCGGGCCAGCCCGGTCAGATCAACCCGGCCCGCACCGCGTAGGCGACAGCGTGCGTGCGATTGCGGAGGTTCAGCCGACAGGTGACCGCGTAGACGATGTTCTTGATCGTTCGTTCCGAGTAGCACAGCTGCTCGGCGATGTCGGGAACGTGCCACCCCTCGGCGATCAGCCGCAACACGTCGATCTCACGCGGGACGAGCGCCGCCGGCGACTCGTCCAGCACGACCGACGAAGTCGCGATCTGCTGGCGCAGTCCGGCGAGGATCCGGTCCTGGCCGGCGTCGGCCAGCGCGGCGGCGGCGAGCACCTGGGCAGCCAGGATGCCGGTCGGGCATTCCCGCCCGACCACGGCGACCACTCGCCTGGCCGCCAGTGCCGCCAGATCGCCGACCCGGTCGGCGAGCAGGACGACGGGCACGGCAGGTACCGTCTCCCACACCGCCGCGATCGGCCCGTCGTCGGCCAGCAAGGCCACGTCGGACCCGCCGCCCGGGTCACGCAGAACCACGAACTCCGGCCGGTTTCCCAGCATCCTGGCCAGACCGGCCCTGGTCAACGCGTCGGTCGCGTCGACGTACACCTTGGTGAGCGCCACGGCTACCTCCCACCAGAGAGATCCCATTCACGTCTGTGGGTACGACGATGCCCGGCGTCACTTCACGAACGCATCATGGGTACCTGTGGGTTCACGCCCGTTCGTATGGCGGCTGCTGAGCCGTGCTGGGCGGGCGGGCCGGCCGGGCGAGCTCGGCCAGCAGGTCGGCCGGTCTTTCACCGCTCCACAGCCGGGCCGCGGTCTCCCGCAGCGCCAACGGGATCCCACGGCACAGTTCGGCCAGTTCGATCAGCTCCGCGCTGCGCCGGGGCCGGTATCCAGCCCAGCCGATGGCAAGTGCGTCGACCGCGGCCTCGTCGTCCAGCGGACCGACCGGCACGACCTCGGCGAGCAACCCCCTGGGTTCGCCCGCGGTGGTGGCGATGGTGACCGAACCACCCCCGACAAGCAGCGTGGGCAGATCCCCGGCGGCGACGTCATCCAGGACGACAAGGAGCCGCAGTTCGGCGAGAAGTCTTTGATAGAGCCGGATCCGGCCGGTCTGGTCGGCCGGCAGGCCGGCGTCCCGCACGCCGAGCACGCGAAGCTGGGTCAACAGGACATCGTCGAGTGACAGCGCGTCCGCCGGGTTTGAGGCGCCGGCATCGAGGTACAGACTGCCGTCGGGGAACCCGGCTTGGATCTCGTAGGCGAGCGCCACCGCGAGTTCGGTCTTGCCGATGCCGGACGGGCCGGTCAGCACGATGGGAACGTCGCGGCGCGCCACCTCCGACAGCCTCGCCAGCTCGGCCGCACGGCCGGCGAACGCCCAGAACCGCCGTGGCAGCTGAGCCGGCGGGGGCACGGTGGCCCGCGCCGGCACGAGCCGGTCGGCCGCCCAGCCGCTCACCAGTTTCTGGTACAGCTCAGTGGTTTGCCTGGCGGGCTCGGTGTTCAGTTCGGACCGCAGGCGACCGCGCAGCGCGGTGAGCTCGTCGAGTGCCTCGGCGATGCGCCCGGACTGCGCGAGCGCCTCAGCCAGCAGCACCACGAGCGGCTCGCGCAAGGGGTTCTCCCGGACCAGCTTCACACAGTCGACCACGGCCTCGGTGGCCCGGCCGGAGCGCAGCAACGCGGCGGCCCGCGCCTGACCGACCCGTACCCGAAGGTCAAGCAGGCGGCCACGTTCAGCGTCACACCACGGGCCACGCGTGCCGGCCAGCGGCTCGCCGCCCCACAACCGCAGCGCGCTGTCGAGCGCGGCGAGGCCGTCGTCCGGGCGGCCGTCGGCGATGGCCCGCAGTCCCTCGTCCGCCCGGGAGGCGAAGACCAGCGCGTCGACGTTCCCGGTGGGCACATCGAGCCGGTACCCGTCGCCGTCGCCGACCAGGACGGTCGCCCGGCCGCGTCCGGCTCCCGGTTCGAGCACAGTGCGCAGCCCGGATGCGTAGGTCTGCAGGTTGCCCAGCGCGCTGGCCGGCGCGTCCCAGCCCCAGATCCCCTGGATGAGTTCCGCGAACCGGACCACGCGGCCCGGCCGCAACGCCAGCGAGGCGAGCAGGGCGCGCTGGCGTGGCCGGGCGACCGGGTACTCGGTTGCGTCGCGCACGACTGTCGTCGCGCCGATCAACCGGATGACCGGTCTGGGAACCATGGCACGCAGCGTAATGAACAGTGTCGGGCGGGTCACGCGCGCCGGGCGGGCAGCGGCGACCGCTGAGTAGGGTGAGGAACCTTCCAGCGGAATCGGGGTGAGATGGGCGCACAGCCGATGGTCGGCATCGATCTGCTCGGTCGTCTGCGGCTCACCGTGTCGGGAGCCGGAATGCCGGCCGGTCCGCCGCGGCAACGTGCGTTGCTGGGTTATCTGGCGGCCAATCCGGGTGAGACGGTCGCCCGCGACGATCTGGTCACCGCGATGTGGGGCGAGCGGCCACCGGCGTCGGCCTCCCGCAACGTGCAGGCGTACGTGGCCGGGTTGCGCCGGCTGATCGAACATGGCCGGCCTGCCGGATTCGGGGCCGAGGTGCTGGTCACCGTCGGCTTCGGTTACCGGCTCGACGTGCCCCGCCACCAGGTGGACGCCAGCCGGGCCCGGGAACTCGCCGACGAGGCCGCCACGCACGCCCGGAACGGGGACTGGGCGGGCGCCGTCACACCATGGCGCTCAGCGCTCGCGTTGTGGCGAGGTGTCCCCTACGCCGACATCGAGAGCGTCGAGAT
>CBIMJO010000725.1:0-5599 GCA_966244135.1 uncultured Actinocrispum sp.
CTTCGGCGACCCCCTCGCCGGCGCCCCCGCGGTCATCGGCGAAGACGACGACTAACCCGGCCGGCCGCCGCGACGTCCGCCTCCGGCCTGCCGGAGGCGGACTTCGCGGCGTCAGGCCGGGTTAGTTGCCGGGCTGGGCAGACGGCGTTGCGATCGTGCCAGCGTTGGGATTGATGGGCACGGTGTCGTAGCTGCGCATGACATCTTTGGTGTTCAGGCTGGCGCCGTCCGGGAGCAGGCGGATGATGGCGTCGGGGGCGGGGCTTTGTTTGGCGAGGCCGAGGGCGCCCGCCGTTTTCAGGTCCGGAATCCCGTATTTCACGCCGCGGTCGGAGATCAGCGAGATCGAGCCGGTCTCGAAGTCCAGTTTCGACGAGGAGGCCCGCGCCACCGCCGCCCGGCCCGGGGGCATGAAGAACTGGTCGATCTTGGTCCCGTCCGCGCTCGGCGTCGAGATCTTGACCGGGCTCATCTTGTTGCCCTGCGCGTCCTTGGGGGTCGGCAGGTCGCCGCTGATGTGCAGGGAGGTGTGCTGGTCGCGCGTGCTGCCGGTGCCCTGCAGGCTCCATTCGAGGCAGGCCACCGAGTTGCCCGCGGCCTGGGCCTGCAGCACGTCCGGCACGGCGTCCGGGGAGGCGGAGTCGTCGACGGTGTTCCTCGGCTCCAGCGCGCTGATCCGCTGCGGCGAGACGTCCGGGATGTTCGGGCTGGCCGACTTCTCGTACCGGATCAGGTCGGCGGTGGTCTGCTTGATCTTGTCGATGTGGTCGGACTGCACCACGTAGTACTCACGCTGGTTGCCCGCGCGCGGCACCGCGAACACCGCGCCCAGCGGCAGCCCGAGGTTCACCGACGTGCTCGTCCCGGGGATGTTCGGCGCGGCCAGCGCCTTCACCTCGGGGATCGCGTTCAGCAGACCCGTGCTGATCTCGCGGACGCTGTTCGGCGACAGCTTCAGCGCCTGCACCACCGAGGGCTTGTACATGTCGACCTCGGCGCGCACCGCGTTGGAGTTCTGCTGGTTCACCGAGGTTGGCGTGCGGTAGATCAGGTACGTCCGGTTGTTCTTGGCCTTCACCAGCAGCGACTCGCCCTCGCGCAGCTCACGGTCGTACGTGTCGACGCCGGCCAGCACGGTCGTCTCGATGCCGGTCTTGGACCGCTCCTGCGGCAGCGTGCTGTCGATCAGGATCCGGTCGCAGACACCCCAGTCGTCCTTGATCCGCTGGTCGTCCGACGGCAGCAGCTGCGGCCCGTTCGGGATGCCCGCCAGGCGCGCCTTCGGGATGTCCTTGAGGTTGTCGTCCGAGATCACCGTCGGCGTGCCCGGGGCCTGCGCGGGGGTGCCGGAGTCGTCGTTGGCGGCGGGCGGCGGCGCGGCCTGCTGGCCGTTGCCCTGCTCCTGCTGGGCCAGCAGCAGCAACCGGGCCGAGGCCAGGTTGAACGTCGGTGTCAGCGTCTTCGGGTTGCCGGAGACCACGTAGACCGTGCCGGACGGCTCCGCGATGATGATCCCGCTGTCGGGCACCTGGGGTGCCGGGGACAGCAGCCCCACGATCACGAAGCCGAGCACGCCCACGGCGGCCAGCACGATCCCGACCATGGTCGCGCGTGAGTGCGTGCGCATCGGGTCGTGCAGCATCACCGCGTCCTTGCGGACCAGCGCCGACTGCATCCTGCGCAGCACGAACCGGTACGCCTGAACCTGTGATTTCGTCGTCGGTGTTGAGGGCATTCTCGGCCTGCAGCTCTCCCTGTCGCGGTACGGTTCCGCAGGATAGCCGTACCGGAGACGCCCGGCCCGCGCTTTGGCAGAACCGGTGCTGACCAGCGTGATCGAGGGGAAGAGACGGAACAGGGATGTCGGTGACAACGCCTCCACGACCTGGCATGCCACCGCCGGGGGGACGCCCGCCAGGAGGTGGCCCGCCGCCGGGCGGACGCCCGCCTGGCCCGCCGCCCGGCCCGCCACCGGGGGCTCGTCCGCCGGGCAACACGGGACCGATGCCGGCGGCCACGCCACCGGGCCCGCCGCGGGTGCCGATCCACGCCAGACGCCGCACCGGCGGCGCCAGCCTGGGCGCGCTGCCCGTGTCCAACCTGGTCGTGGTGGAGATCGGCCTGGCGATCGGGCTGATCCTGCTCGCGGTCGACACCGGCCTGCTCTACGTCGCCATCGGCGTAGTGGTGCTGGCGCTGCTGTTCGCGTTCATCCGCTGGCGCGGCCGCTGGTTCCCCCAATGGGTGAACCTGACCACGAAGTACACGTTCCGGTCGCACTCCCGGGTGACCAAGCCCACGCCGCCGCCGATGCCGGAGGCGCCCGACACCGAGACGACGGTGACCGGCCCCGAGGACCCGCGCGTGAGCCTGCTGCGGCTGGCCGTGCCGGACCTCGTGGTGGCGCACGGCACTGACCACGAACGCAACCCGCTGGGCCTCGCCTGGCACAACGGCACGTGGACCGCGGTGCTGCTGGTCGACCCGACGCCGAGCCTGGTCACCCAGGTCGGCTCGACCCCGAGCCTGCCGCTCGGCGCCCTCGGGCCCTGTCTGGAGGACCGCGGCGTGGTGCTCGACGCGATCCAGGTGATCTGGCACTGCTACCCCGGCAGCACGGCCCTGCCGCCGAACTCGCCCGCACTGGCGTCGTACCTGGAGGTGCTGGGGCCACTGCCCGCGGTCGCGCGCCGGACGACGTGGGTCGCGGTGAAGCTCGACCCGAGCCGGTGCCCGGCGGCCGTCCGCGAACGTGGCGGCGGTGTCGTCGGCGCCCATCGGGCGTTGATCGGCGCGCTCTCCCGGGTCCGCAACGCGCTGGAGTCCCGCGGTGTGCCGACGCGCCCGCTCGACCCGGACGAGTTGCTGCGGGCCGGAATCTCGGCGGCCGAGCTGACCGCGGTGGCGGGCACGAACAACCGGGTTTCCTTGCAGGAACGGTGGACCGGCGTGACCGCGGCCGGTGTCGGGCACGCGAGCTACGCGATCACCGGCTGGCCGAACGGCAAGATGGCCAACAGCCTCAACGCCCTCACCAGTGTCCGCGCGCTCTCGTCCACTGTGGCCTTGTCGCTCTCGCCGGGCAGCGAGGACGACCAGATCGGCGTGCGCGGGCTGGTCCGGGTGAGCGCCCGGACCCCGGGTGAGCTGGACCAGGCCGACGAACGGCTGGAGGCCATCTCCGACCGGATCGGCGTCACCCTGACGCCGCTGCGGGGCCTGCAGGTGGCCGGGCTCGCGGCGACCCTGCCGCTGGGAGGTGCGGTGTGAGCGGATCCAGCCGGTTGCTCGACACCCAGGGCATGAACAAGGGCGTCGCCCCGGAGTTCCTGCTGTCCCCGGCGATGCTCGACCAGGTCAGCCCGTCCGGCGACCGCGGCGGCGTGCTGCTCGGCCAGGGCCCGCAGGGCGAGCCGTTCACCATCTCCGCGCTGCGCCCGGCGCCGACCAGGATCGTGCTGGTCGGCGGGCTGTACCTGGCGCTGCAGACGGCGTTGCGGGCGATGGCCGTGGGCGCGTGGGTGGTCGTGGCCACCGGGCGCCCGGCGAAGTGGCAGGTGCTGGCGAAGGCGGCCGGGACCACCCCGGACGGCCGCCCAGTGCCGCTGGTTCAGATCCGCCGGCTGAGCCCGGTAGAACTGCCGACGCCGAGCGAGGACAGCCCACTGCTCGTTGTTCACGATGGCGGGCCGACCCCGCAGGAGCTATTTCCGCCGAGAACTCCGTGGCAGACGACTATTTACGTTTTGCCATATTTGCATCCCCAGGCCGGCGCCACCGCGAATGCCGCGGACATCGTCCTGATGCAACGGCTTCCCGCTGGTCAGGCCCAGCTGGCGGCGCGGATCTGGCGATTGCCGCCGCAGCTGGTGAATCAGCTGACCGGGCTGGGCGACGACCAGATCGTCGCGCTCGGGCAGAACACGTGGAAGCCGATCCGGCTCGTCACCACACAGCGTGAGCAGCAGATTCTCGGTCCCATCCGGCGCGGCGACTGACCGGCACGCTGGCGGATTAGCCCGTTTGCCGTAGCCAAACCCGGCAAGCGGGCTAATTCATTCCCAGGGAAAGAGTGACAGCTCGAAGTTACTCGGCTCTCTTGCGTAATGACGTTCTGAAGGACAACTCTGGTGTCCGTTCCTTCCGATTTCACGGGAGTGGCGGCGAGGGCGATCAATGCCACCCCGTGCCCTGCATGAAGGAGACCAGAGAATGGCTGTATCCAAGGCTGCCCGATTGGCGGGGACAGCCGGAGCCGTTGTCCTGCTGGCCGCGACACTGGGCCTGGCCGCGCCTGCCCAGGCCGCGCAGGGCCAGATCCTGGGCCTGAACCTGCCCACCGCGGTCAAGGGTTCGTACATCGTGGTGCTGAAGGACTCGGCGAAGACCGCCACCACGATGACCTCGAAGTACGGCGGTTCCGTCAAATACCAGTACGGGGCCGTGTTCCAGGGCTTCGCGGCCGACATGAGCGAAGCGCAGGCCCGCAGGCTGGCCGCCGACCCCTCGGTCGCGTCCGTCGAAGCCGACCAGGTCATGAGGATCGACGCCACCCAGACGAACCCGCCGTCGTGGGGTCTGGACCGCATCGACCAGGCGAATCTGCCGCTCAACAACGCGTACAACTACTCGACGACCGCGTCGAACGTGCACGCGTACATCATCGACACCGGCATCAAGTTCACCCACACGACGTTCGGCGGCCGGGCCACCCTGGGCACGGACGCGGTGACGCCCAGCACGGGCGGCGTCGACTGCCAGGGGCACGGCACGCACGTCGCCGGCACTGTGGGCGGTAGCCAGTACGGCGTGGCCAAGGCCGTTCAGCTTGTGGCTGTCCGGGTTCTGGGCTGCGACGGCTCCGGCACCACCGCGGGCGTCATCGCCGGCGTGAACTGGGTGACGCAGCACGCCATCAAGCCGGCCGTGGCCAACATGAGCCTCGGCGGCGGCGCGAGCGCCAGCCTGGACACCGCGGTCCGCAACTCGATCGCGTCCGGTGTCACGTACGCGATCGCGTCCGGCAACTCCAACGCCAACGCCTGCAACTCCTCGCCCGCACGGGTGACGCAGGCGATCACGGTGAACGCCACCCAGAGCAACGACGCCCGCGCGTCGTTCTCGAACTTCGGCACCTGCACCGACATCTTCGCGCCGGGCGTGAACATCACGTCCTCGTGGGGCGTCGGCAGCAACACCGCGACCAACACGATCAGCGGCACCTCGATGGCCACCCCGCACGTGGCCGGTGTGGCGGCACTGCTCGCGGCGCAGGGCCGGTCGGTCGACGAGATCTACTCGACGCTGACCTCGACCGCGCGCACCCCGGGGCTGGGCCTGCGCGGGGTGTTCACCCCGACCTACGGCTACGGCATCGTCGACGCCGCCGCGGCGGTCGCCGCCCCGTAAAGACTCCTCCGGCAGGGGAGACAGGTAGGGCCCGGGCGGCCGCGCAACCGCCCGGGCCCTGGTGCCTGCGTGTGCCGCCCTGGTCTGTCTCGGCGCCGCCGAGAAACCTGCGGTCAGCTTCACGGATACCAAACTCAAAAACGGGCTGCGCGTGATCGTGTCCGAGGATCACACCGCGCCCACTGTCTCC
>CBIMJO010000726.1:0-5598 GCA_966244135.1 uncultured Actinocrispum sp.
ATTCACTCACGGTCCTTCTCCTCCACCCACTTCAGGCTGGCTCTGACGGCAAACAGGTCACTGCTTCATCGTCGCGCCCGCACCGCAAGCGGGGCGCAAGAAACGTCACGACACCAGCGACCGCAACGCGTCCGCGCGGTCGGTCCGCTCCCAGGGCAGGTCGATGTCGGTCCGGCCGAAGTGACCGTAGGCCGCGGTCGGCGCGTAGATGGGCCGCAGCAGGTCCAGATCCCGGATCAGCGCGGCCGGCCGCAGGTCGAACACCTCGGCGATGGCCTGCTGGATCTTGGTCGGGTCAACGGTCTCGGTGCCGAAGGTCTCCACGAACAGGCCCACCGGCGCCGCTTTGCCGATGGCGTAGGCGACCTGGACCTCGATCCGGGTGGCCAGCCCGGCTGCGACCGCGTTCTTGGCCACCCACCGCATCGCGTACGCGGCCGATCGGTCCACTTTGGACGGATCCTTGCCGGAGAACGCGCCGCCACCGTGCCGCGCCATCCCGCCGTACGTGTCCACGATGATCTTCCGCCCGGTCAGGCCCGCATCCCCCATCGGGCCGCCGATGACGAACCTGCCGGTCGGGTTCACGAACGTCCGGACACCGGCGGTGTCCAACTCCAGGGCCGCGATCTCCGGCGAGATCACCTGCTCCAGGATGTCCACAGTGAGCAGACGCTCCAGGTCGATCTTGTCCGCGTGCTGTGTCGAAAGCACAACGGTGTCCAGCCGGACCGGCCGGTCACCGGCGTACTCGATGGTCACCTGAGTCTTGCCGTCCGGCCGCAGGTACGGCAGCACACCGTCCTTGCGAACCCCGGTCAGCCGCCGGGAAAGCCGGTGCGCCAACGCGATCGGCAACGGCATCAGCTCGGGCGTGTCCGAGCACGCGTACCCGAACATCAGGCCCTGGTCGCCCGCGCCCTGCTTGTCCAGGTCGTCCTCGGCACCGACAGCGGAGTCCACACCCTGCGCGATGTCCGGTGACTGCGAACCGATGGCGACGTTCACCCCGCACGAGTCGCCGTCGAACCCCTTGGCCGACGAGTCGTACCCGATGTCCAGGATCTTCTGCCGCACGATGGTCGGGATGTCGGCGTAGGCCTCGGTCGTCACCTCGCCCGCCACGTGCACCTGACCCGTCGTGATCAGGGTCTCCACGGCGACCCGGCTGGCCGGGTCCGCGGCGAGCAGCGCGTCCAGGACGGAGTCGCTGATCGCGTCGCAGATCTTGTCGGGATGCCCTTCGGTCACCGACTCCGAGGTGAACAGGCGACGGGACGCTGCTGTTTCTGGAGACACAGTTTTCTCCTGTCAATGCTGGACTTGGCGCAGAATCCCTGCGGGGCTGACCCGCTGTCCCTTGGGCCGCACCTGGATCAGCGCGGCGCCGCTGTGCCGCCCGGCCGCGGACAACACGTCCACAAGGGTCGGGCGGTCCCGGTGGGGGTGGGCCCCCGGCAGGGGGTCGGAATAGGCGCTGTAGGACACGCGGGCCAGGAACGAGATGCCGCACTGCAGCGACAACGGGTCGGGCTGGTTGTCGTACAACAAGATCTTGAGATCGGCGTTCCGCTGCATGGCGGTGAGCAGCTCGTTGCCGCCGGCCATCATCGTGTGACCGTCGCGGATGACCACCCACACCGACAGGTCCGGCCGCCGCGTGGCCAGGCTCGCGGCCGCGGCCGGCTGCTGGCCGTGGATGACATGCACGCCATCGATGTCGACCGACAGTGAAGTCCTGACCGCGCAACCGATCCCGGTGTACACCACGATCTGTCCCAGGCCGAGCCCGGGAAGCAGCGCCTGAACGGTGTCCAGCGCGACGTAGTCGCCGCATCCGGAGCACCAGTGCGTCTCTGTCCGGGTACCGAGCAGGCCGTCGATTGCGGTCAACGCGAGCCTCCCTAGGCCGGGAACACCGCATCCGACGCTAGGGGACCCTACGCAAGACATGCGCAAGACATAGACTCCCCGGGTGACCCAGGCAGAGATCGACAAGTCACTGGACGTGCTGCGCCGGGTGTTCGGCTACGAGTCGTTCCGCGGGGTCCAGGGCGACATCATCGACCAGGTCGTCACCGGTGGCGACGCGCTCGTGCTGATGCCCACCGGCGGCGGGAAGTCGCTCTGCTACCAGATCCCCGCGCTGGTCCGGGACGGTGTCGGGGTGATCATCTCGCCGCTGATCGCGTTGATGCAGGACCAGGTGGACGCGCTGAACACGCTGGGTGTGCGCGCCGGGTTCCTCAACTCGACCCAGGACTTCGAGGACCGCAGGCTGGTCGAGGCCTGCTACCAGGCCGGTGAGCTGGACCTGCTCTACCTCGCGCCGGAGCGGCTGCGCGTGCCCGCGACCCTGGACCTGCTCGACCGCGGCCGGATCTCGCTGTTCGCGATCGACGAGGCGCACTGCGTGTCGCAGTGGGGCCACGACTTCCGCCCGGACTACCTGGGCCTGTCCGAGCTGCACGAACGCTGGCCGAACGTGCCGCGGATCGCGCTGACCGCCACCGCGACCGAGGCGACCCGCCGCGAGATCGCCACCCGGCTCAACCTGACCGAGGCCCGGCACTTCGTCGCCAGCTTCGACCGGCCGAACATCCAGTACCGGATCGTGCCCAAGAACAACCCGACGAAACAGCTGCTCGACCTGCTGCAGACCGAGCACAAAGGTGACGCGGGCATCGTCTACTGCCTGTCGCGCAACTCGGTGGAGAAGACCGCGGAGTTCCTCAACGCCAACGGCATCGCGGCCGTCCCGTACCACGCGGGCCTGGACAACCGCACCCGCGCGGCGAACCAGTCGCGGTTCCTGCGTGAGGACGGCCTGGTCGTGGTCGCGACGATCGCGTTCGGCATGGGCATCGACAAGCCGGACGTGCGGTTCGTCGCGCACCTGGACCTGCCGAAGTCGGTCGAGGGCTACTACCAGGAGACCGGCCGCGCGGGCCGCGACGGGCTGCCGTCCACCGCGTGGCTCGCCTATGGCCTCCAGGACGTCGTCCAGCAGCGCAAGCTGATCGAGAGCAGCGAGGGCGACGACACGCACCGGCGGCGGCTGAACAGCCACCTGGACGCGATGCTGGCGTTGTGCGAGACGGTCACCTGCCGCCGCGTCCAGCTGCTGAACTACTTCGGTGAGAAGGCCGACCCGTGCGGCAACTGCGACACCTGCCTGTCGCCGCCGGAGTCGTGGGACGGGACCGTCGCGGCGCAGAAGTTCCTCTCCGCGGTGTACCGGCTGCAGCGGGAGCGGCGGCAGAAGTTCGGCGCCGGGCAGGTCATCGACATCCTGCTGGGCCGCAAGACCGCCAAGGTGCTCCAGCACGACCACGACACCCTGAAGGTGTTCGGCATCGGCGAGGACCTCACGGAGAGTGCCTGGCGCGGGGTCGTCCGGCAGCTGCTGGCCCAGGGACTGGTCGCGGTCGAGGGCGACTACGGCGTGCTCGTGCTGACCGACGCCAGCGCCGCGGTGCTCCGGCAGGAACGCCAGGTGCCGATGCGCCGCGAGGCCGAGCCGGTCAAGAACAAGTCCAAGAAGGCGGCTCCGGCCGCGGCCGCCCAGCTACCGGCGGAGGCTGCGCCGATCTTCGAGCAGCTGCGCGCCTGGCGGGCCGCGGCGGCGAAGGAACAGGGCGTCCCCGCCTACGTGATCCTCCACGACGCCACCCTGCGTGAGATCGCCACAGTGCGTCCGGCGACACTCGCCGACCTCGGCAAGATCAACGGTGTGGGTGAGAACAAGCTCGCCAAATACGGACAGCAGGTGCTCGACACGCTGGAACAGGTGTGATCTTGGCGTAAACGGGGGATCCAGGCTCCAGCAGCAGCACCCAGGGGAGCCCCCATGTTCACACCGTACGAACGCAGACAGCTACGCCTGATCGAGGAATGGTTCGAGCAGGACGACCCGGCGCTGGCGAGGACCCTGCGCAGCGGCCCGGTCCGCAGAACCTCGCCGGTGCCACAGATCCTGGCGATCTCCGTCGCCGTGGCGCTGGCCGTGCTCGGGATCGTCACCTCGACGTTCGTGCTGATCTTCGCCGCGGCCGTGGCCGCGATCGTGGCCGGCTGCCTGGTCACGAGCAGACGCGACAAGACCCGCTGAGCAGTACGATGAGGCATGGCCACGGCGGCCGGGGTTCCTGTTCTCAACATGCTGCTGTACGTCGTGATCGCGTTGATCCCCACGGCAGTGTGTGGGGCCTTCCTGTGGCTCCCCCGGCTGCTCAAACGGTTCAAGCGCAGGCCCGAGCCAGCGCCGGCCGGTCCCCCGATCGAGAAACTCGCCGCTGACCTGCGCAGAGTCCGCCGGATCCTGGTCACCTACGAGTCCGGCACGCCCATCGTCCGGCGGCTGGGCACCCTCCAGGCGTACGACCACCTGCTGGTCCAGGCGTGCCGCGCGGTGCAGGTGCAGCAGCGGATCGACCAGCTGCCGCCGGGCACCGACCTGGAGCTGGAACGGTTGCGTGTGGAGGAGGAACTCCGGGACGCCGGTCTGGCGATCCCGTAACCTCGGCCCGTGCGGTTCGGGATCCTGGGTGAGGTGGAGGCCCGGCGCGCCGACGGTTCGCTCGTCGCACTGGGTGGCCCCAAGGTCCGTGTGCTGCTGACGTTGCTGCTCGCCGACGCGCCCCGCGTCGTGTCCACCGACCGGCTGATCGACGGGTTGTACGGATCATCGCCGCCCGAGGGCGCCGCCAACGCGCTGCAGGCTCAGGTGTCCCGGCTGCGGCGGAGCCTGGGTGGCCTGGTCGAACGCACCCCCTATGGGTACCGGCTCGACGTGTCCCCTTCGGATATCGACGCACATGTCTTCGAGTCGCTGCTGTCCGCCGGGCGTCCCGGTGAGGCGCTGGCGTTGTGGCGAGGGGCGCCGCCCGCTGAGCTGGGTGAGGCGTACCTGTCGCGGCTGGAGGAGCTGCGGCTGCGGGCGGTGGAGGAGGACATCGAGGGCTCGCTGGGCCCGGCGAGTGTGCCCCGGCTGCAGGAGCTGGTCGCCGCGCATCCGTTGCGGGAACGGTTCCGCAGCCAGCTGATGCGGGCGTTGGCGGCCAGTGGGCGTCAGGCGGAGGCGTTGACCGCTTTCGAGCAGGCGCGTCAGACGCTCGCCGAAGAGCTGGGCGCAGACCCTTCCGCCGAGCTGTCCGGGACGCACGTCGCGATCTTGAAGAGCGAGCCCATCACGCTGACACCGCCTCCTGCCCAGCTGACGAGCTTTGTGGGCCGGGAGGACGATCTCGCGCAGGTCACCGCGCTGATCGGGCGGCATCGGCTGGTGACGTTGACCGGTCCGGGCGGCACGGGCAAGACGCGGCTGGCCGTCGAGGTTTCGCGGGACTTCGAGGTGTGTTTCGTCGAGCTGGCCAAGACTTCGGACGTGGCCCAGGGCGTGCTCACGGCCTTGGGGTTGCGCGAGCCGCGGACGGTGAACGCGCCTCCTTGGGAGCGTATCGCCGCGGCCTTGGACTCCCAGCCGTTGGTGCTGGTGTTCGACAACTGCGAGCACGTCATCGAGGAGGCCGCCCAGCTCGCCGGATACCTGCTGGCCCACCGGCCTGAGCTGCGGATCCTCGCCACGAGCCGGGAACC
>CBIMJO010000727.1:0-5595 GCA_966244135.1 uncultured Actinocrispum sp.
CTGTCGGTGATCCGCCCGCTCACGGAGTTGCCTACAGCACCGCCAACGCCGTAGCAGAGCAGCAGCAGGCTGATGGTCGTGCCGTGCACGTCAGCAGTCCGCGACAGCAACGGCGACACGTAGGTGAACACGCTGAACGCGGCCAAGCAGCCGAGCACGGTCATGCCCAGGACCATCTGGACGCGGCGGTCGGCGGCGGCCGCGAACCGTTCCCGCAGTGTCACCGCAGGCGGCGCGGACACCCTCGGCACACCAATGAAGACGCTGATGGCGGCCAGCAGGGACACGAGCGCGACCAGGCCGAACACGCCCTCGTAACCGATGCGGCCACCGAGCAGGTTGCCCGCCGGCACGCCCAGGATCAGCGCGAACGTGAGCCCGCCGAAGACCATGGCCACAGCACGGCCGCGGCGCTCGGGCGGGTTGAGGACGGTGGCGACGACGGTCGCCGCCGGGGTGAACACGGCCGCACCCAGAGCACTGACCACACGCGACACCAGCAGGAGTTCGTAGTTCGGGGCGATGGCGGCGAAGGCGTTGCCCACGGTGCTGACCAGGAGCGCGGCCACGAGCAGGCGTCGGCGTTCCCACCGGCCGGTGGCGCCCGCGAGCAGGGGCGACGCGATTGCGTAGGCGATGGCGAACGCTGTCGTCAACTGGTCCGCGGTCGCCGTGGATACGTGTAACTGGCTGCTGACCTGCGGCAACACACCAGAGACGATGTACCCGCTGGTGCCGACGGCGAAGGCGCCGAGGGCAAGCAGGTAAGTACGTGGTGACATGGACCCTTCCCCTTTGTTCGATAGCCACCGTACTACGACCCTCGTCGAACTACGATGGATTTCGTACAATGGGACGCATGGTGGAGGTGCTGCCGCATCCGGCGCGCGAGGAGATCAAGATCGACGCGGTGCTGCATGCCCTCGCCGACCCGGTGCGGCTGCACATCGTGCGCGAGCTGGCCCGGATCGGCCCGGAAGGCATCGCCTGCGGCGCGATCGAGCTGCCGGTGACCAAGTCGACCCGCACCCACCACCTGCGGATCCTGCGCGAGGCCGGCGTGACCCGCATGCAGCCGGAAGGCACTGCACGGATCACCACCCTGCGCCGCGAGGACCTGGACGTCCTCTACCCGGGCCTGCTCGACGGGATCCTCGCCGCCCGGCAGTGATCATCCCGCCGGAAGGCCGGTGACCGGTTCGCGCCGAGCCAGTAGTGTTCTTTGGCGTGTTCTCCTTGTGCGAGCCGCCGCTGTTCACCCGGTTGCGCGACGCCAGGCGGATCCTGGTCGCCGGCGGCGGCTTCGGCATCTACGCGGGCCTCCCGCCGGCCATCGCGCTTTCCGCCCAGGACAAGGAGATCCACCTCGCCAATCTGTCCTTCACGGACCTGCGCGCGCTGGATCTCGACATCTGGCTGGAGCCCGGCGTGGCGGCCATCCGCCCGGGCACCGCGGGCAACGACCACTCATCCTCGTCGACGGCGGCACGGACATCCTGATGCGCGGCGACGAAGCTTGGCTGGGCACGCCCGGGGAGGACCTGACGAACCTCGCCGCCGTCGCGCACGCAGGCCGCGACACCATTGCGGCCCAGCATCGTGAACGGCCAGATCGCCGCCGCGATCCGCTCATCGAAGAACATCGCGGCCAAGTCGACCCGAGGCGCTGGCGCGCCATCCCCCACTGAAGGATGACCACATGCGCACTGTCGGTGTTGACCTCGCGGCCCAGCCGGAGAATACGGCCATCGCTGTCATCCAATGGGATTCCGGGACCGCACGATTGGTTGAAGTCGTGCGACCGGCTGATGACGACGCGGTGGTGCGTTGCATCGATGGGGCGGAGAAGGTGGGGATCGACTGCCCGCTGGGGTGGCCGGACACGTTTCTGACTTTCCTGTACCGGCACCACTTCAGCGCGGGACCGGTGGACATGCACACACCGTCGGAGGAATGGCGGCACTCGTTGGCGTACCGGTTGACCGACGAGTATGTGCGGGAAGTCCGGCAGATGACGCCGCTCAGCGTTGCCACGGACCGGATCGGCATCACGGCCATGCGCGCCGCGCGGTTGCAGGGGCTGCTCGCCAAGAAAGGCCATGACGTCAACCGACTTGGTACCGGCCTGATCGTCGAGGTGTACCCGGCGGCGGGACTCAAGCACTGGGGGATGGACTACCGGCAGTACAAGGGAACCAAGAACGCCACCGCGCTGGACGGGTTGGTGACCAAGCTCGGCGAACTGGCGCCGTGGCTGGACCTGGGACAGTTCAAGGACAATTGCCGGACCAGTGACCACGTCTTCGACGCGGTGATCGCCGCACTGCTCGCACGTGCTTGTGTCCTGGGCAAAACCGAGCCGCCGGCCAAGGCGCAACGCGACCGGATCGCGCGGGAGGGGTGGATCGCACTGCCCACTTGTCCGCTCGATGCGCTCCGGGGTTGACACGTTCGCCCGGAACTTGTCGCCCGTTCGGGTGTATGCGGTCGGCACGTGTCATACCTGCGTGCCTTGGTGCGATGGCAAAGTGTGAGACAGGAAAGGTGGTTGGTCACCGGTTCGTGTGGACAATTGGGCGGTCATGTCACCCGGTTGCTGCTGGCCCGTGACGTCACGGTTCTCGGCCTGAGCCGTCGGCCATGCACGGGCTCGCATGGCGAGGTGCGTGTTGCCGATGTGTGCGACAGCGCCCGGCTCACCGACGTGCTGGAATCCTTCCAGCCCACACACATCGCGCACTTGGCGGCGGTTTCGTCGCCCGCCGGAGCGGAACGCGACCAGGAGCGCGCGTGGGCGCTGAACCTCACCGTTCCGCGCCAACTGGCCCGCACCGGCGCGTGGCTTTTCTATCCCTCGACAGATTTCGTCTGGGACGGCACGAAAAACGGGCGCTACCGGGACACCGACGTGCCGGAGCCACGATCGCTCTACGGTGAGATGAAGGTCGCCGGCGAACGCGTCGTCGGCCGGTCCGGCCTGGTGGCGAGGCTTTCCCTGCTGCACGGCCTGCCGGTCTGTCCACGTGAGACGACCTGGACCCGGTGGCACGAAAATCTCAGTCAGGGCAAGGAGATCACGGTCTGCGACGACGAGTTCCGCACGCCGCTGGAGTTGTCCGAGGCCGCGAAGGCGATCGTCGACCTGGGCAGCAAGAACGTCCGCGGCCTCATCCACCTGGCCGGACCGGACGTGCTGACGCCGAGGGACATGGCCCGCCGGCTGGCCGGTTCGTTGGCCGTGAAACCCAAGCTGCGGCCGGTGTCCAGACTGGACCTGCCAGGCGGGAAGGCGAGGCCGCGCAATGTGGCGATGGCGCCGACGGTGATGTTCGGCGTGGTCATCCCCGCCTACAACGGCGCGCATTGCCTGCACCGCAGCATGGTCTCCCTTGCCCGGCAACGGTTTGACGGAAGGTTACGGGTGGTCGTCGCCGTCAACGACGGCCGCGAGGACACCGCGGAGGAAGCCCGGCGCCTGGCTCCGGTCATCCGCGCGACCGGCGCCGAGTGCTCGGTCGTCGTCTCCTCTCCTAAGCGTGCCAACGCTTTTGCTGCTGCCGAGGCGGAACTGCCCGAGGGACCGCGGCTCTACCTGGATCAGGACGCGGTGTTGTCGCCGAACACCGTCGCGGAGCTGGCCCGGATTCTCCGTCCCGGCAGCGGGATCCATTTCGCCGCGCCCCGGCCGCGAGCGGTCCGCCCACACAGTGTGGTGTCGCGCGCGTTCTACCGGGCCTGGCAGGACTTGCCTTACGTCAGGGAGTCTCCGGTCACCATGGGCGCTTATGCCGTGTCGGCCGAGGGACGGCGACGCTGGGATGCGTTCCCGGACGTCCATTCGGATGACAAATGGGTGCGCTGGCACTTCGCGTCACACGAACGTGCGGTTTTGCGTGACGGTACGTACGAGATCGTTCTACCCGAAGGTGTACGCGAGTTGGTCCGAGCGCGTCGGCGGTACCAGAGCGGGAACCGCGAACTGCAGTGCCACGATCTCGAGTACGCGGACGATGACCGCAGACACCGTGGCGTGGTGCGAAGTCTGGTCTCACGGCCGACGCGGTGGCCGTGCAGCGCGGTGTTCCTCGGCGTGTACTCGGCCGCTGCCGTCCTGGATCGGTACGCCGAATGATCGACGTCGTCATTCCCGCCCACAACGAGGAAACGCTGATCCGCGCGTGCATCTGGTCGGCGCTCGGACCCGGCGTGCAGGTCATCGTGGTCGCCGACGGCTGCACGGACGGGACCGTCGAAGCCGCCTCGTTGCCTGGCGTTACGGTGATCTCGTTGCCGCGCAGCGGAAAGGCGGCCGCACTCAACGCCGCCGAGCCCTATCGCCGCGGGTGCCCGGTGGTGTACCTGGACGCCGACACGATCCTCACTCCGGGGTCGCTGCAAGCGATTGCGTCCGCTTTGGACACGCCGTCGCCGAGGCTGGTCGGGCCCGCTCCCCTGCTGGTTCGGCCGCGTTCGCGACTGACCAGGAGTTTCGCCAAGGTGTGGAGCGCGCTGCCCGCGGTCGCCGGTCAGGTCATCGGCGGCGGGTGTTATGCCGTGAACGCCGCCGGGCGCGCGCGGTGGGACAAGTTCCCGGATGTCATCGCGGATGATGCGTTTGTGCGTGGCCAGTTCGCGCCGGAAGAACAGGAACTGGCCGGGGAGTTCCTGCTGGTCCTGCCGGAGGGACGAGAGCTGATCCCGGTTGTCCGCCGCTGGCGTTCCGGTAACGCCGCTCTGCCTTCGTCTCCGTCGGCTGGACTGCGGAAGAACCTGGCTTTCGTTGCCCGCAGGCCTTCTTTGTGGCCGCATCTGCCCGCGTTCGCCACTGTCCTGACGGGACGATCCCGGCCTGGCTGGAGCCGGGCATCTTCGTTGCGCCCTGCAGTCAGCGCGCCGATTCCGCCCACTGTCGACGCCATTGTTGTCACCTACAACAGTGCTAAGACCATCACGCGGTGCGTTGACAGTATCCGTTCGCTGTCCGCTGATGTTCAGATCACCATCGTCGACAACTGCTCTCAGGATGACACCGTCTCGCTCGTCCCGTCCGTGATCCGTAATCCCGCCAACGTCGGGTTCGCCGCCGCCGTCAACCAGGCCGCCCGCCAGGGCACCGGTTCCTATCTCCTGCTGGTCAACCCGGACGCCGAACTCCACCCGGGCGCCATCGACCACCTGCTGACGCTGGCCGCCCGGTTCCCGGCCGCGGGCTTGTACGGCGGCCGCGCGGTCACCGCATCGGGCGACCTCGACCCCACCACCTGCCTGGCAAAACCCACGCTCTGGCACGCCCTCGCGTTCGCCAGCGGGCTGTCCGCCACACCCCTCGACCCCGACTCGCTCGGCCGCTGGCGCCGCGACGACATCCGCGCGGTCCCGGCCCTCACCGGCTCGATGATGTTGATCCGCCGTGATCTCTGGACCGCACTCAACGGCTTCGACGAGCGCTACACCCTCTACGGCGAGGACGTCGACCTCTGCCTCCGCGCCCCCACACCACCGATGTTCACCCCGCACGCCGTCCACCTCCACCACGGCGGCGGCAGCTCCACCCCCGAATCCCGCCTCACCAACATCCTGCGCGGCAAAGCCACC
>CBIMJO010000728.1:0-5594 GCA_966244135.1 uncultured Actinocrispum sp.
CTGTACAAGTACATGGGCGAGCTGGTCGCCGACCCGCCGGACGGGCTGCTGGCCCGCCTGAAGGACCGGCTGCCCGAGCCCGAGCTGGTCGAGAACGCGCTGATCCTGCTGGTAGCCGGGCACGAGACGACCGCGTCGACCATCGCTCTGGGCGTGCTCGCCCTGCTCGGCCACCCGGACGAACTCGCCAGGCTGCAGGAGGATCCGGCGGGCGCGGTCGAGGAGATCCTGCGCTACACGTCCGTTGTGGACACTTCGCCCGCGCGGATCGCCGTCGAGGACGTCGAGATCGCCGGCGTGACCATCAAGGCGGGCGAAGGTGTGCTGTTCAGCACCTCGATGGCCAACCGCGACCCGGGGGTTTTCGACCAACCGGACCGGTTCGACGTCACCCGCCAGGCCCGCCCGCAGGTCGCGTTCGGGTACGGCGTGCACCAGTGCCTGGGCCAGAACCTCGCCCGGATGGAGCTGGAACTGGCACTTTCCGCGCTTTTCCAACGCATCCCGGCACTTCGCCTGGCCGCGGCCGTCGAGGACTTGCCCGTGCATCCGGCCACGAGTATCCAGGGAGTGAACGCGATGCCAGTGAATTGGTAACCAGGTCCACCTGAAAGAACGTTGCGTTCTCTATCCAACGAGGTCTACCGTCGAAGATAGAGAACGCAACGTTTCTTAAAGGGGGCTTTACCGATGACGGTCGACTTCCCACAAGCGCGCACCTGTCCCTACCACCCGGCCCCGGCCTACGACGAGCTGCGCGAAGGCCCGGCCCTGCAACGAGTCCGGCTCTACGACGGCGCCCAGGCGTGGGCAGTCACCAGCCACGCCGAGGCACGCAAACTGCTGGCCGACCCGCGCATCTCGGCCGACCGGCGGCGCGAGGGCTTCCCGGTCCTCACCGAGCGGTTCAAGGCCGTCCGCCAGGAAGAGCCGGGGTTCATCGGCATGGACGACCCGGAGCACAACCGCCACCGGCGGATGCTCATCTCGGAGTTCACCGTGCGGCGGTTCAAGGAGCTCAAGCCGCGGATCGAGCAGATCGTGCAGGAGGCGCTGGACGACCTGCTGGCCGCCGGGCCGCCGGCCGACCTGGTCAAGCACTTCGCCCTGCCGGTCCCGTCGATGGTGATCTGCCAGATGCTCGGGGTGCCCTACTCCGACCACGACTTCTTCCAGACCCACAGCCGCACCCTGCTGCAGGCCGAGTCCCCCGAGGTGGCCCGGGAGAGCCTGAACGCGCTGCGGGACTACCTCGGCAAGCTGATCGAGGACCCGCCGCCCGGGCTGATCGCGCGGCTCAAGCAGGACCAGGTCGCCACCGGCGAGCTGACCACCGACCAGCTGGTGCGCGACGCGGTGCTGCTGCTGATCGCGGGGCACGAGACCACCGCGTCGATGACCTCGCTCGGCGTGATCACCCTGCTGGAGCACCCGGACCAGCTGGCCGATCTGCGCGCGCGGCCGGAGACGATCACCACCGCGGTCGAGGAGCTGCTCCGCTATCTGTCCATTGTGGATATCGGGCCGTTCCGGGTGGCCACCGAGGACATCGAGATCGCCGGCACGGTGATCAAGGCGGGCGAGGGTGTGATCGTCGCCAGCTCGGTCGCCAACCGGGATCCCGAGGCGTTCCCGGATCCGGACAGGTTCGACATCAGCCGCCCGGCCCGCCACCACGTGGCCTTCGGCTACGGCGTGCACCAGTGCCTCGGCCAGAACCTGGCGCGGATGGAACTCGAACTGGCCCTGACCGCGTTGTTCGACCGGATCCCCACGCTGCGGCTGGCCGTGCCGGTCGAGGAGCTGGTCCTGCGCCCGGCCACCACCATCCAGGGCGTGAACGAGCTCCCGGTCACCTGGTGACCTCGAAGGGAACTACAAGTCGGTCCGGCCGCACTATGCGCGGGGAGCGGCGATCGTGGTAGGAGAGACTCATGCATGTTGAGGGAAACAAGGACATCTGTGTCGGCGCCGGCATGTGCGTGCTCACCGCGCCGGAGGTGTTCGACCAGGACGACGAGGGCATCGTGACGGTGCTGCAGCCGGAGCCGGGCGCCGACGAGCAGGAGGCGGTCCGTCAGGCGGCGACACTGTGCCCATCCGGAGCTGTGAAGGTCAGCTAAACGCTCTTCCAGCGCACCTGGAACCGGGCCCCGCCATCGGGTGACTCGGTGACCAGGACCGTCCCGCCCCGCCGGCGGACCACCTCGGCGACCAGGGCGAGGCCCAGGCCGGATCCCCCGGTCTGCCTCGCCCGGTCGTCCTGGACCCGGTAGAACCGGTCGAACACCTTGTCCCGGTGCTCGGCCGCGATGCCGGGGCCGTCGTCGTCCACGAGGAGCCGGACCGAACTGCCCGCGGGCAGCACCGACACGGTGATCTGCGCCCGCGCGTACAGCCTCGCGTTGCGCAACAGGTTGTCCAGCACCAGGTCCACCTCGGTCGGCGCGGCCTGGACCCACGCCGACCCGGTCGGCGCCTGCAGGGTGATCCGCACGGACTCGTTGGCACACCGCGCAATCGCTTGCCGCGCCGCGTCCGCCAGGTCCACCGGTTGCGCGGCGGGCACCTCCCCCGCGTCCGACCGCGCCAGAGTCAGCAGCCCGTCCACCAAAGTGGACAGTCGCTCGGACTCGCGCACGATCTCGGCGAGAACCTCCTGGGACAGCTCGGGATCCGGGTTGGCCACGGCGACCTCCGCCTGCACGCGGATGGACGCGACCGGCGAACGCAGCTCGTGCGCCGCATCCCCGGTGAACTTCCGAAGCCGCTCGGTCGCCTCGTCTCGGCGGGCCAGCAACCCGTTCAACGCTCCTGCCAGGGAACGCAGCTCGTCGTCGGAGTCCGGCAGCGGTAGTCGTTGTCCCGCAGGCAAACGGGCCGCGGCCAGACGCATTCGCTCGACCGGTCGCAGCGAGGACCGCACGGAGAACCATGTGGCGATCCCGGTGGCCACCGCGCCCAATACGGCCGCGATCATCAGCCAGTTCGTCCCGTGACGTTGGGCCTGTACGTACCCCGTAAGACCGGTACCTGCGACGACCAGCCGTTGGTTGCCGTCGGGTGCCGTTGCCACCGTGCCCACCCAGTACGTGGGCGGGTCGTCGCGGAACCGGATGATCGGCACGGCGGCCTTCAGCTCACGCACATCGCGTTCGTTCAGGTCCGGCTGCGGCATGCCGTTGACCGCTGTCCCGGCCGTGTCCAGCACGGATACCTGCACGTACGGCGTACTTGCGGTCGGTTTCCGTCCCGCGACGACGTCATTCACCGCGGTGGTCAGGATCGGTTTCAGCTCGCGGTCCGCGGAGTCGATGAGGAGCGACCCGATCCGGCCGCCGGTGTACCACGCCAGCCCCAACAGGATGAGCAGCGTCGCCAGGGTGGCCATGGTGGTGATGCGGAACCGCACACTGCGGCGGAGCCAGACTGCTTTGGCGTTCACGTCCCCATCACTGCGTCGATCTCTCCGGTGGACGCAAGATAGCCGTGTCCCCGGACCGTGCGCACGATGGAGCCCGCGCCGACCGCGTCCAGCTTGCGCCGCAGGTAGCCGACGTACACCTCGACGGCGTTGCGCGTGGCGGCCTGTTCGTCACCCCACACCGCCCTCAGCAGCTCGTCCTTGGTGACCACGGACCCAGCGCGACTGGCAAGAACATCCAGTACGGCGAATTCCCGGGGGCTGAGCGACACAGGTTCGCCCGCCATGCTGACCTGCCGTGACGCTCGGTCAACGACAAGTTCACCCAACTTGAGCCGTTGTCCCGAGCCCTCGGCGGAACCGCGGCGCAGCAGGGCCCGCACCTGGGCCACCAGGACCACGAACGAGAACGGCTTGACCAGGTAACCGTCGGCGCCGAGGTCCAGCCCGTCGGCCTGGTCGATCTCGCCGTCCTTCGCGGAGACCAGCAGCACCGGCGTGCGCACGCCCTCGTTGCGCAACGCCTGCAACACCCGGTACCCGGACAGACCGGGCAGCATGATGTCCAGCAGGATCGCGTCGAACGACCCGGTCCGGGCCACCTGCAGGGCGCTGGGGCCGTCCGCGGCCACCACTATGTCCATGCCCTCCGCAGTCAGGCCACGCTGCAGTGCCCGGCGCACACCCGGCTCGTCGTCCACCACCAGCACCCGAGGCTTCACGGGCAACAGCATGCCCGTCCGACAGGAAACCGGCAGCCGATTCTGAGCCTTCTCTCAGCCTCTCAGCCTCATCTCAGGTGCTGGCGGGCACTCTCTCGGTGCGGGAACATCAAGGCAATCGATCGGGGAGATGACCGATGAACACCAAGAAGACGGTACTGACCGTCGCGGGGGCAGGGGTGCTCGCCGGCGTGATCGGGCTCGGCGTGCTGGCCATGCCGGCCGGCGCCAACGAACCACCGCCTTCCCTGCCGCAGATCAGCGCGGACGAGCTGGTCCAGTCCGTGGCGCAGGGCAAGATCCCGGCCCTGGCCGGCAAGGTGAGCGCGACCGAGAACCTCGGCCTGCCGATGAAGCTGCTGCCCCAGGGCACGAACGCCGCGTCGGTCTACGCCGACGGCCAGGGGCACTTCCGCGCCACGCTGCCCGGCAAGACCTCGGAGAAGACCTTCGTCGAGGACGGCACCACGCTGTGGACCTGGGACTCGGCGAAGAAGACCGTGACCAAGTCGGCGCACGGTGACCTGACCAGCAAGGTGCCCACCGGTACTGACGCGGCCACCTTCGGCAAGGACGCGCTCAACCTGGTCCGCCAGTACAGCGACGTGAAGGTCGACGGCACCGCGCGAGTCGCCGGACGCCCCGCGTACGAGCTGGTCGTGACCCCCAAGCCGACTGAGCGCACGTTGCTGCGCGAGCTGCGGCTGGCGGTCGACTCGGAGACCAGGCTGCCGCTGCGCGCCGAGGTGCTGGCCAACGGCCAGTCCGACCCGGCCCTGAAGGTCGAGTTCACCGAGCTCACCGTGGGCCCGCAGGACCCGAGCCTGTTCAAGTTCACGCCGCCCGCCGGCGCGACCGTGCAGGAGCGCTCCGCCAAGGACAAGCCGGACGCCGGTGCCATGCACAAGGACATGGAAGGCCTCCTGCAGAGCCTGAACCTCAAGACCGTCGGCGACGGCTGGGACACCACCTTCGTGGCCAAGCTGCCCGGTGACCTGAGCGGCATGCTCGGCCAGGCCCCCAACGGCCGCGGCAAGGGCATGGACGTGACCGCCCTGCTCAAGCAGTTCGGCAAGCAGGTCTCGTACCCCGGCATCAACGGGTACGTTTTCAGCACCAAGGTGGCCACCGCTCTGGTGACCGACGACGGCCGGGTCGCGGTCGGCGCGGTGCCCGAGCAGGTGCTGGTCGAAGCGCTCGGACGGTGAAGTGACATTCGCTGAGACAACCGGGGTGGGTGCGGCCGACGCCGCACCCACCCCGTCTTTCGCGGCAAGGACGCGCGGCCTGCGCAAGCTGTATCGCAGCACGGTCGCGGTGGACCACGTCGATCTGGACGTGCCCGAGGGCGCGGTGCTGGGCATGCTCGGGCCGAACGGGTCGGGCAAGACGACCACGATCCGGATGCTGCTCGGGCTGACCCAGCCCACCGCTGGGGAGGTCGAGCT
>CBIMJO010000729.1:0-5591 GCA_966244135.1 uncultured Actinocrispum sp.
GTTGGGGGGGCTCGGCCCCCCAACATTATTGGGAGCGACCCGGCGAAGGTGTGAGCTTGCGAGCACCGAGCAGGGTGCTCCGGAGCGAACTTGGCGGCCTGAGAGTCTTGGTGCGCTTGACTCTCAGGCCGCCTTCTCCCCGGTCCCCACCGGTAGATCCACTATGGACTGTTTTTGATCACACTGCCACTCCTGTCCCCCGATCGTGGGACCTTGGTCCTGGCTGGGAATCACGCTTGGGAGGGAGGGTGGCCCGCCGGGCAGGGGAGGTGAGGTCACCGCGACCGGGGCAGGGTTGTTTGTATGACTCACATCTTGATCGTCGGCGGGGGCTACGTCGGGATGTACACCGCGCTGCGGTTGCAGCGGCGGCTTCGGGGGAGCGAGGCGGTCGTGACGGTGGTGGATCCGCAGCCGAACATGACGTACCAGCCGTTTCTGCCTGAGGCGGCCGCCGGGTCGGTGGAGCCCAGGCATGTCGTTGTGCCGTTGCGGCGGGTTCTCGGCCGGTGCCGGGTGATCACCGGGAAGGTCACCGCTATCGATCATGAGGGGATGACGGCGACCGTGGTTCCCCTTGAGGGCGAGCCGGTGAAGATGCCCTACGACCAGCTCGTGCTCGCGGCGGGGTCGGTCACGCGGGTGCAGGCCGTGCCGGGGCTGGCGGAGCACGGGATCGGGTTCTCGACCCTGGCCGAGGCCGTCTACCTGCGCAATCACGTTCTGTCCCGGTTGGATGTGGCCTCCAGCGGCAACGCGGATCAGCGGGTGCTCACCTTTGTCGTCGTCGGAGGTGGGTATGCGGGGGTCGAGGTCCTCGGGGAGCTGGAGGACATGGCGCGGTACGCGCTCAGAGTCCACACTGGACTGTCCACAACGGACATGCGGTGGGTGCTCGTCGAGGCGTCCGGCCGGATCCTGCCGGAGATCGGCAGGGCGATGTCCGGATACACCGTCCGCCGGCTGCGGGAGCGGGGGATGGAGGTCAGGCTCGGCACGAAGGTCACCTCGATGAGGGACGGGCACGTCGTGCTGTCGACCGGTGAGGAGTTCGACGCGGACACCGTGGTCTGGACCGCGGGCGTGAAGGCCAACCCGTTGGCCATGCGCTCGGGGATGCCGATCGACTTCCGCGGCCGCCTCATCTGCACGGAGACCCTGCGGGCAAGGGGGCTGCAGGGCATCTGGAGCGCGGGCGACAGCGCGGCGGTCCCGGACCTGTCCGGAGTGGACTCGATCTGCACGCCGAGCGCGCAGCACGCGGTCCGCCAGGCGAAAGTCCTGGCGGACAACATCATCGCCACGATCCGTGGCCAGGACCTGAAGCCGTACAAACACAAGCACGCCGGCTCGGTCGCGAGCCTCGGTCTGCACAAGGGGGTCGCGCAGGTCTACGGGATCAAGCTCAAGGGCTGGCCGGCCTGGCTGATGCACCGCGCCTACCACTGGAGCCGGGTGCCGACCGCCGGGCGCAAGCTGCGCGTGCTGCTCGACTGGGTGACGACCTTCCTGTCCCGCCGGGAGATCGTCTCGCTGGGCGCGATCCAGTCGCCGCGGCGGGACTGGCAGGCGCTGGTCCGAGAGGGTGGTCACACTGTGGGCGGGAATACCGCGGACCAGTGACAGCGTTGAGCCCGTGGGTCCGGGGTGAGGAGGAACTGTGGGGTTCTTGCTGGACCATGGCCTGACCGTCTTCGGCCAGTGGGCGTCGTTCGCCGAGCTGATCGGCCAGGTCTTCGCGCTCACCGTGGTGTTCCTGGCCAAGGTGCGCACGCTCTGGATGTGGCCGGTCCAGGTGGCCGCGACCGTGCTGCTGTTCAGCGTGTACGTCTCCGCGCAGCTCGGCGGGCTGGCCGCGCGCCAGATCATCATCCTGCTCATCTCGATCTACGGCTGGTGGGCCTGGACCCGCCGCAAGGACGCGGTCTACGGGGTCGTCGTCCGGTACGGCTCCTGGGCCGAGCGCCTTGTCATCGTGGGTGTGCTCGCCGTCGGGACCGTCGGGGGTGCCTTGCTGCTCAAGGCGCTCAACGCGTCGTGGGCGCCATGGCCGGACGCCGGGATCTTCGTCGGGACCGCGGTCGCGTTCTGGTTGCAGGGCCGCGGGCTGGTCGAGTTCTGGCTCGTGTGGCTGCTGGTCGACGCGGTCGGCGTGCCGCTGCAGATCGACTCCGGCCTCTGGTTCAGCGCGGCCGTCTACACCGTTTTCGCCGGTCTGGTCGTGTGGGGGTTCATCGATTGGCGGCGGTCGGCTATTGACACGCGGACGCCCGCTTTGTCACGTTCCTAGTCATGGTCCGAAAACTTCTGGCGCTGATCACAGGTTTGTTGGTTGTCGGATTACCGGCCGTGGCGGAGGAGGTCCCGCGCACGGGATTCGAGCGAACCGGGCAGTGGACCACCTTCGACGAGGAACAGGCCTTCCTCACGAAGATCGCGCGCAAGGCGGCGGTCAGCCGAATCGGATCAACCGTGCAGGGCCGTCCGCTGAACCTGGTTCGGCTCGGTCACGGACCGACGGTGCTGCTGTTCTTGTGTAGTCAGCACGGTGACGAGCCCGCGGGCCGTGAAGCGTGCCTGATCAAGCTGCGCGACCTGGCGTACTCCCGTGTGCCTGCCGGAGTGACGGTGTTGTTCGTGCCCACGGCGAACCCCGACGGTCGCGAAGCCGACACCCGCGAGAACGCCAACGGGGTCGACATCAACCGCGACCACATGGCCCTCGACACGCCGGAAGGCCGCGCGATCGCGGCGGTGATCCGGGACTCCAAGCCGGATGTCGTGCACGACTTGCACGAGTTCAGGCCAACGCCGTTGTACTACGACAAGGACGTGCTGTGGCTGTGGCCGCGCAACCTCAACGCGACCCAACGCGTGCACGACGAGGCGGAAATCCTATCGCGGCAGTACATCAAGCCCGCGGTGGAGGCGGGCGGACACACCTCCGGTGTCTACGGGATCTGGACCGACCCGGTGACCGGTGAGCCGATCAGGCAGATCGCGGGCGACGGCCAGGAACGCATCCTCCGTAACACAGCCGGCCTCAAGCACTCCCTAGGCCTGCTAGTGGAGACCAACAGCTCCCGCGCACCCCAGCAGCGCGTGCAGTCCCACCTCGCGGCCGTTGCGGCGACGTTCAAGCTCATCGCCGAACGACGCGTTCAGGTGGAGACAGCGACGACCCTCAGCCGCGTGAGTGTGCCGAAGCAGGTCTACTTCGACGGCGCGGACAACCAACCACCTACGCAGGTGGCCCCAGCACCACGGGCATACACGTTGACCGCGGCGCAGTACGCGGACGTGAAGGACAAGCTGACACTGCATGGTGTGTGGTCAGTTCCTTGGCACGACGGCAGGTTCGTCCCAGTGACGCAGGCCTTGGTGCCGTTGCTGCTGGACGGGCGAGCCCAGTTCCACCTGGTCGCCGGCACACCGGCTTGGTGAGGGAGCGGCTGCCCCGCGAGGTCTGGATCCTGCTGGGCGCCATCTTCCTGATCGCCGTGGGCTACGGCGTCATCTCGCCCGTGCTGCCGTCCCTCGCGGCCAGCTTCAACGTCGGCGTGACCGCGGCGGCGTTCGTCGTCAGCGCGTTCTCGGTGGTACGGCTGGCTTTCGCGCCCGTGGGCGGGTGGCTGGTCGCGAAGCTCTCCGAGCAGCCCGTGTACGTGACGGGGCTGATCCTTGCGGCTGCGGCAACTGCGGCATGCGCGTGGGCGTCGTCGTACTGGCAGTTACTGCTGTTCCGGTCGTTGGGCGGCATCGGATCCGTCATGTTCACCGTGTCCGCGCAGACCCTGGTGTTGCGTCTAACGCCGGTAGGCCTGCGGGGACGCGTATCGGGCATGTGGGCCACGAGTTTCCTGCTGGGCAACATCGCTGGGCCCTTGGTGGGTGGCGTGGTGGCCAACGTGTCCACGCGGTTCCCGTTCGTGGTCTACGGACTGGCCACGTTCGGGGCGGCGGTGTTCTCGTGGTGGTTCCTGCGGAAGTCACCGTTGGCCGCGCCCTCCGCGACGCGCGATCTCCCTGAGCTGACGGTTCGCGTCGCGTTGCGGAACAAGGCTTATATCGCGGCTTTGTGCTCGTCGTTCGCGTACGGGTGGTCGGTGATCGGCGTCCGCTTCGCGTTGGTGCCGTTGTTCGTGGTGCTGGAGTTACACGAGGGCGAGACGCTGGTAGGGCTGGCGTTGTCGGCGTTCGCTGTGGGGACTGCGTCGTTCCTGATGATCGCGGGACGGCTCGCCGACCGACGGGGACGCAGACCCGTGGCCATCGCAGGACTTGCCGTACTGACTGTGGGCTCGTTAGCCATGGGATTTGCGCCGTCAGTGCCGTTGTTCATGGTGGCTTCGTTGGTGACGGGCATAGGGTCCGGCCTGCTGAACCCGGGCCACAGCGCCGCTGTGGCCGACGTCATCGGCGTCGGCGTGCGGGGAAGTGCTGTGCTGGCGGCGTTCCAGGCCACGGCGGACCTGGGGGCGATTGTGGGGCCCTTGGCAGCTGGTGCGATCGCTGACGCGTGGTCCTACCAAGGCGCGTTCGCTATGACAGGTGTCGTCAGCCTGCTGGCACTGCTGGTGTGGCTGAAGGCCCCGGAAACGGGAAAGGCCCCCGCGCGAAGCGAGGGCCCGTCCACTGCTCGAAATCAGGCCGAACCGGGGTCCGAGGTCTGTGGGCCGGCTGCGGACACGTCGTCCAGCTGATACTTCCGGGTGGCCTCGACCACGACCGACCTGTCCACCTCGCCGCGCCGCGCAAGCGCAGCGAGCACGCCCACCACGGTCGACTCGGCGTCCACCAGGAAGTGGCGCCGGGCGGCCGGGCGGGTGTCGGAGAAGCCGAAGCCGTCCGTGCCCAGGGTCACCATGTCGGTGGGCACCCACGGCCGGATCAGGTCCGGAACGGCGCGCATCCAGTCGGACACCGCCACGACCGGGCCGTTGACCTGCGACAGCGTCTTCGTGACGAACGGCACGCGCGGCTCCGCCTCGGGGTGCAGCAGGTTGTGCCGGTCCACGTCGACCGCGTCCCGCCGCAACTCCGCGTACGACGTGGCGGACCAGACGTCCGCCTGCACGCCCCACTCGTCGTTCAGCAGCTGCTGGGCCTTCAGCGCCCACGGCATGGCCACACCCGAGCCGAGGATCTGCGCCTTGGGGCCGTCGCCCTGCGGCGCGTCCGCGTAGTGGTACAGGCCGCGCAGCAGCCCCTCCACGTCGAGGTTCACCGGCTCCGCGGGCTGCACGTACGGCTCGTTGTAGACGGTGAGGTAGTAGAAGATGTCCTCCGCCTGGTCGCCGTACATCCGGCGCAGGCCGTCCTTCACGATGTGCGCAACCTCGAACGACCACGCCGGGTCGTACGCGACGACAGCCGGGTTCGTGGCCGCCAGCAGCAGCGAGTGGCCGTCGTTGTGCTGCAGGCCCTCACCGGTCAGCGTGGTCCGCCCGGCGGTGGCGCCGAGGACGAACCCGCGGGCCATCTGGTCGGCCGCGGCCCACAGGCCGTCGCCGGTCCGCTGGAACCCGAACATCGAGTAGAAGATGTAGATCGGGATCATCGGCTCGCCGTGCGTGGCGTACGACGTGCCC
>CBIMJO010000730.1:0-5586 GCA_966244135.1 uncultured Actinocrispum sp.
CGGCCGCGAGGCCGACGTAGAGCACGCCGATCGCCACCATCGTGCCGGCCATGGTGATCCGGTCGTGTTGCAGGAAGTGCACCAGGTGGTGGTTGATCGCGTGCAGCCGATCCACCCCCATGGCCAGGAAGTCGCGGTCGTACCACAGCAGCACCGGTCCGAGCGTGATCGCGGCGGCTCCCAGGCCGGCGCCGATCATGCCCAGGCCGACCAGAAGACCCCACCACCACGCGGGCCACCGCCGAGGATCCCGGCCGATGTCGCGGACCGAGGGCGCTGGATGGGTGGGAGTCGCTGCCTCGGTCACCCGGGCGAACCAGCCTGGACCCGCCTGCACCAGCACCGAGGGCGTGGCCAGCACCGCCTTCGCCCGCTCGGCGAGCGCGTCGGCGGCCAGCGCCACCGACGGGGACGTCAGGTGGACCACGTTCGGGTCGGTCTCGGTTCTGACCGCGTCGACGTAAGGCGACAGCGCGGCCGCTACCTCCGCCGCGTCCGGCCCGGTTGCGTGCACCACGACCGGGACGCGCCGGGCCGCAGCGGCCTGGCGCACCAGGTGGACATCGGCAAGGCCGACCGGCGCCACTTCGACCAGTCCGGCCCCCAACGGAGGCAATGCGCGCACCGCGTCCCGCGCGATGCTGGGCGGCACGACGATGCCGAGCCGGTTGCGCACTGGGACGCCGGCGATCGCGCCGGACAGGTGTGGCGGCGGGTGGTGATGCCCGAACCCTCGGGCGATCAGCCGGCCCCCGCCGGGCAGCGATCCGATGGCCGCCAGGGTCCGCAGCGCGGCTCGCTGCGATCGGCGGGCGCCTAGCAGTGCGGCCGCGATCCCGCGCAGCGGGTGATAGGTCCAGTCGGGCACTAGTGCCGCGCCCCTTCTGCCGGCATCGGCGGCGTCCAGCCCAGGACGGGCGCCATGGACCGCAGGGTCGCGACGGCGGGGGTCAGTCTCGCGGCCAGATCGCGGGCCATCACCGCCGGTGGCCAGGACCATTGGGCGATGGTGCCGAGGCGGGCGGAGCGGCGGACGATCGCCTGGGTCCGGGGTCTGCGCAGGCCGTCATAGTTCGCCAACGCCGTGCCGACATCCGGGGTCGAGTCCAGGCAGGCGGCGAGGGTGACCGCGTCCTCCAATGCCTGGCAGGCGCCCTGTCCCAGAATGGGGTCCATCGCGTGCGCCGCATCCCCCAACAGCACCATCCTGCCGCGCACGTAGGTCGACAGCGGCGGCAGGTCGTACACGTCATGACGGAGCACACTGTCGCTGGGCACCGCCGCCAGCAACGTCGGGATCGGCTCGGGCCAGTCACCGAATCGGCGCCGTACGGCGGCATGTTCGCCGTGGATACTCGCGCCTTCAGGGGGCACCTTGGCGGTTGCGAAGCAGTAGAATCGCCCGCCCGGCAGCGAGGTGTAGCCGAATCGTTCGCCGCGACCCCAGATCACGGCGCCCTCGGGCCGAAGCTCGCCAAGCGGATCAGTGATCATGCGCCAAGCCGTGTAGCCGGCATAGCGGGGCTCTTTCGCGTCGGGCCACCACTGCCGCCGCAGATCACTACGCAGGCCGTCCGCGCCGACGACCAGATCCGCTCGCAGGATCCCGCCTCGGTGCTCGACCACCACACCCTCTCCGTCCGGGCGCACGGTGTGCATCTCGCTACCCGGCCGCAACGACTCCGACGGCAATGCCTCGGCCAGCGCTCGCACCAGGTCCGCGCGGTGCACCACCAAAAGCGGCTGACCGTGACGCCGCGCGATCTCGGCATTGTCCATTCTCGACAGCCAGTGACCGGCGCGGTCACGGACACCGCCCGCCGTTTCCACCGCGCCGAGCTCGCGCACCGGTTCCGCCAAGGCGAGCGCCGCGAGTGCACTCATCGCGTTCGGCCACAGTGAAAGACCCGCTCCGACCTCGGTGAACTCGCCGGCACGTTCCAGCACCGCGACCCGCCACCCGCGCCGGCGCAGTGCCACCGCCACGGCCAGGCCACCGATCCCACCACCCACTACCACCGCGATGCGCTCAGCCACTGAACCTTCCCCCCTTTTTTGAGCGACTGCTCAAAAGATGCTAGGCGGATTTGAGCGACTGCTCAACTAGTTCGAGGCGGACATTTTTCTCACCACCCTGCCGCGGCCATCGGTCTTCGCGGCACGTTCCACCCTGTACCCTCGCACGCCGCAGCGGGTCGTCCGCCCGCAACCCAGCCAGTGCCCCGTCGCGGTCCGGTGTCTGCGACCTGGAGGGACTTAGGAGCCGTTGGGCGGTGGGGGTGCCGTTGAAGGCCGGATGGGTATCGCTCCTGAGGCGGTTTCGGGTCCTGTCCATCGTCACCGTGATGGTCCGGGGTCTGTCGACGTCGACGCCCTGGCCGGTGAGCCAGTTGAGGTCCACGATTCCCCACAGGGCGTCGCCGAAGATGTAGATCTCATTGCCGAGGATCTGGATACCGAGGACATCCTTCCCGATGTTACCGACCGCAATGCCGACAGAGTCGCTGGCGGGTGGTCGGCCATCGACCGCGGTTTCCCGAATCACGCATCGTTGGATGGTGCAGTGGCGGGCCTCGCGGACGCGGAAACTATGGACCTCGGCATGCTGGACCAGGCAGAAATCAACCGTGATGTGGTGCGCGCCCTGGGTGATCCGGCAGATATCCTGCGGATAGTCGATCGTGAGCCCTTGGGCCAGCCAGTGACATGTGTCCGCATGATCGAATTGCAGGGCGTCGACCCCGCGCGGACCGGTTGCGTCGTGCTGGGTGAACCGGGTAATCGACCGGGCGCTCGGGGTCGTAGTAGCGGATCGTTCGGGGACGATCTTCGGTGTTCCTGGCGTGTCCGTGAGCCTCAGCAATCCCCGCGACCGGTAATCGCCCGGAGCGAGCAGGCAGTCCAGTGCGGTGGAATGAAGTTCGAACATCTCCGTCCATGACGCATGACATTCACCGGCGAGCTGCACCGATGTCTCATTGTTCGGGTCCAGGCCGGGAACCGTGGCCAGATGCGGGCTATCAGTCAGCGGCGTCGACATCACGGGCCGCGCAACACAGCGCGCTGCACAGGAAAGGGAATTCGGAAATTCACTGCCCGACGACTCAATCGGGTTTCTTCTCACTCACCGGTTTCAGGTCAGCATCACCCTAACGATTCCTTCATTCGGCGCGACTCTAATGTCGAGGAGGTCGAGATGGTCGAGCTGACGATACAGTTTCGCGAGGTCGACGCCACGAGTGTTCATTCCGGCTTCCCCTCGCCCCCGGCTAAAGCGATCGCTGACGCGGTACAGGCCCATGGCATGGTATTGCGCCCGATGCATCCCGGCGCGACCGGCTCGCAGGCGACCTGGTTCGTCGTTGATGTGCCGAATCCCGTTCAGGCGCAAGAGATGCTCGAGGCCATTCGAAGTCTGGACGCCGTGGACGCTGCTTATCTCAAGCCGCGGGACGAGTTGCCGTAACACCGGTCCACCGGTCGTCGAGGTAATCGGCTGATCCGGAATTTCAATCACATGGCAGGAGAGATCAATGTCCCCTTCGGAAAACACAATCGCGCCGGCCGTTGGCGAGCGCGAGCTGATCGTCATCGCCGATCCGGCTGCCGGGCTTCGTGCCATGCCTGGCGAGTTGTTGGCGCGCACCGTCGACGCCGAGCCCATTACCAGCAGCCTGGCCGGCGCCAACGCGCGAATGGTTCCGCTGTTCGGCGCGACCGAGGACCGCGTCCGGCACCGCACGGTTTCCGCGGCGGCGAGGGCCGGCACCACCGCACCGGATCTCTCGGTCTACTACCGGGTCCACGCTCCGGACGAGGCACTGGACGGCTTGGCGGCCGAACTCGCCGGGCACGACGGGATCGTCGCCGCGTATGTGAAGCCACCGGCGGAGCCTGCGGTGCTCCTCGAACTGAACGAGATGACGCCGTTGCCGGATGTCGCACCACCGGTCACCGCGGACTTCACCTCACGCCAGGGCTACCTGGACGCGGCGCCGGGCGGGATCGACGCACGGTACGCCTGGACCAGGCCCGGCGGGCGCGGCGCGGGTGTGTCGATCATCGACATCGAGGGAGCGTGGCGGTTCGACCACGAGGATCTCATCGCCAATGCGGGCGGGGCGGTCGGCACGCAGTCGACCGACATCGCCTGGCGCAACCACGGTACCGCGGTGCAGGGCGAGTTCGGTGGAGACGATGACGCCTTCGGGGTGATGGGAATCAGCCCGGACGCCAACGCGCGCGGCTTCTCGATCTTTGGCGGCACCGGCTCGGCCGCGGCGATTCACAACGCGGCCGACGCGCTGTCCCCCGGCGACATCATCCTGATCGAACTGCACCGGCCGGGCCCTGGGGCGTCCGGCTCCGGGCAGGACGGTTACATCGCGATCGAGTGGTGGCCGGATGACTGGGACGCGATCCACTACGCCACCGCGACTCGCGGCGTGGTCGTGGTCGAGGCCGCCGTCAACGGCGCCCGCAACCTCGACGATCCAATTTACAACACGCCCGACGCGGGATTCCCGGCCGGGTGGACGAACCCGTTCAACCGGTCCAACCGCGACTCCGGGGCGATCATCGTCGGGGCCGGCGCTCCGCCGCCGGGAACTCACGGCAGCAACTGGGGCGACGATCGCTCCCGGTTGGACTTCTCCAACTACGGATCCTCAGTGGATGCTCAGGGCTGGGGCCGTGAGGTGACCACCTGCGGCTATGGCGACCTGCAGGGCGGCACGGACGAGCGAGCCTGGTACACGGACCGGTTCAGCGGAACCTCCAGCGCCTCCCCGATCGTGGTCGGCGCGGTGGCCTGCACCCAGGGCAACCGCCGGGCTCGCGGCCTGGCTCCGTACACCCCGGCGCAGATGCGCGCCCAGCTGCGCAGCACCGGCTCGGCGCAGCAGGACACGGCCGGGCGGCCGGCGACGCAGCGCATCGGCAACCGCCCGGATCTCCGGCAGCTGCTGGACACCAAGGTGATCCTCAAGGAACTCAAGCGGGAGAAGCTTGAGCTCAAGGAACTCAAGCGGGAAAAGATCGAGATCAAGGAGAAGCCGGAAAAACGGGAGAAGATCGAGAAGTTCGAGAACAAGGAGATCAAGCGGGAGAAGGTGGAGAACAAGGAACTCAAGGACGAGAAGGAGTTCCTCAAGCGGGAGAAGCCGGAAAAGCTCGAGTTCGAAAAGGACGTTCGGGAGGTCAAGCCCAAGGAGAACGAGGGCGGCGAGGTCTGGCGAGAGCCGGACTGGCAGCAGGGCGCGGACGTGACGGGGCGGCTGAACGCGCTCGAGACGGCGGTTTCGCAGTTGAGCCATTTCATCGGCGAGCAGCTGCGGCCGGACCTCGGCCAGGGCGCGCTGTCCGACGAGCCGGACTACCCCGGCAAGGAACCCGAGAAGCTCGGCGAGTCGTACTGATCCGGGCCACGCGATGCGCTTGGTGTTGTGCCACCGCGAGGACGAGGCCGCGCTCTGGGCATGGCGCGGCCTCGGCGGTGGACGCGGAGAGATCGAGCTGGTGACGGCCGACGAGCTGATGGACGCCGCCCGGTGGGAGCACCGCATCGGCGAGCAGGGCACCGGGACG
>CBIMJO010000731.1:0-5582 GCA_966244135.1 uncultured Actinocrispum sp.
TTCGTGGTGCGCATGATCCTCGTGCCGGCGCTGCTCGCGCTCACCGGTGAGCTGGCCTGGTCGCTGCCTCGTTGGCTGGACCGGCTGCTGCCACACGTCGATGTGGAAGGAAACGCGCTGGTCCGGGACCATGGATCCCGAACGGGTCTCGACGAAGCAGGTGATCAGCATCAGGTGGCGTCAGTTCGCGAGTAACCACCCCCGCGTGGTCGACGCGGCTCTGATCGTGCTGCTGCTCTGCGCGGCGGCAGGCCCGGCAGAGCTCAACGCCAGCTTGCCCGGCACGGCCGATCACCTGGGCTGGTGGTCGGCCGTGCCGCTCGCCGTGGCCGCCTGTTTGGCGCTGCTGTGGCGCCGCCGGCATCCCCGCCTGATCGTGGTGATCACCACGGCGTGCGTCACCGTCGCCGCCGGGTTCGGCTATCTGATCACGCCTGTGCTCCTGGCGCCGCTGATGGTGGCGCTCTACGAGCTGGCGATGGTGACTCCCGCCCGGACCACCCGCTGCTACTGCGGCGCCGCCGCCGGGGTGATCATCCTGTCGGCCCTGCTCGGTAACCGCTACGGCAATCCCTGGCCGCTGACGATCATCAACCCGATCCTGTTCCTCGTGCTGCCGGTGGTCCTGGCTTCGGCCGTCCGGTTGCGCCAGCACAGCCGGGAGGAGGACGCCCGCCACCGCGTCGCCGAGGAGCGGCTCCGCATCGCGCGGGACCTGCACGACGTGGTGGCCCACCACATGGCCCTGGCGAACGCCCAGGCCGGCACGGCCGCCTTCCTGGCCCGCGCCCGGCCTGATCAGGCCCAGCGGATCCTGACCGAGCTGACCGGCACCACCTCGGCCGCGCTGCGTGAGCTGAAGGCCACGGTCGGTCTGCTGCGGCAACCCGGCGACACCGCTGGTGACTCGCCGCGGGAGCCCGCGCCAGGCCTTGCGCGGCTGCCGGAACTGACTGCCGCGTTCGCCTCTTCGGGGCTCGACGTCCAGATCTCCGTCGAAGGGACGAAGCGTCCACTCTCGCCGAGCGTCGACCTGACCGCATACCGGGTGGTGCAGGAAGCACTCACCAACGTCACCAAGCACGCCGCCACCGGCACCGCCCACGTGCGGCTCTCCTATGGCGACGTCCACCTCACCATCGCGGTGCTCAACACCGGCCCCACCGTGCGCGCGCCGACACCGGCCAGGCCCGGATTCGGCATCGTCGGCATGCGCGAACGGGTCCACTCGGCCGGCGGGGACTTCCACGCCGGCCCCGACGCTCGCGGCGGGTTCACCGTCACCGCCACGCTACCGACCTGCGCACCGCCGGAGCCCAGCCCATGACGATCCGCATCCTGCTCGCCGACGACCAGGCATTGCTGCGCACGACCTTCCGGATGCTCATCGACGCCAACCCGGACCTGGAGGTAGTGGGCGAGGCCGCCGACGGCGACCAGGCCGTCGCACTGACCCGCGAACTGCGCCCGGCCGTCGTCCTGATGGACATCCGGATGCCCGGCACCAACGGTCTCGCCGCCACCACCGCCATCTGCACCGACCCGGACCTGACCGCGACGCGGGTACTGATCCTCACGACGTTCGAGACCGACGAGTACGTCGCCCAGGCCCTGCGTGCGGGCGCGAGCGGGTTCCTCGGCAAGGACGTCTCCGCGGAGGCTCTCCTCGCCGGCATCCGCACCATCGCCGTCGGCGACGCGCTCCTGTCCGCGGCCGCCACCAGGACGCTGATCACCCGGTTCCTCGCCACCACCGACATTTCCGCGACGCCCGACGAACGCCTGTCCGTGCTGACCGCGCGGGAGCGGGAGGTCATGGCCCTGGCCGCGGAAGGCCGGTCCAACTCCGAGATCGCCCAGCATCTCGTGGTCAGTCCACTCACCGTGCGCACGCACATCCAGCGCGCGATGACCAAGCTGCGCGCTCGTGATCGCACCCAACTCGTCGTACTCGCCTACCGAACCGGCCTCGTCCGGTCTCTACGCTGAACCTGTCGTGCAGACCGGCCCCGTCGTCCAACCCGGACTCGGCAATCTCGGCTACCAGTTCATCACTGTCATTCCCATGTAATCGTCTGACGACTCTTCGCAGTTATGCACGCAGTGGTCAATGCTTGCCCAGGGCATCTGCGTTTGACACGATCACGGTCGCCGCAGTCGGCGTCTGCTTTCGTTTGTCGCATAGGGGTTGTGGTGTCCAGATGGTGGTCGGTGGCCGCAGCGGTCGCGTTGCTCGTAGCGGTAGTGAGTGTGGTCGCGCTGCGCGACCAGGTAGGTGTCGCGGGTGAACCCGTCGCCGCAGCCCAGGTCACGAGTCCGCCCTCATCGGACGTGACCTCGGCTACGCCCGCCACGAGCGAGTCGGCGACCACGCCGCCGAGTACGGCGAGCAGCACCATCCCGGCGAAGGCGACGGCCCCCGCTGGGGTCGCGGGTGACACGTCACTGGCGGGCAGGATCAAGCCGGGGGTCCCCCACAAAGGGGTGGCGACGTTCTACGACTCCAACGGCGGCGGCGCGTGCTCGTATGACCCCGGCCCCGATCCGCTGACCGCCGCGATGAACAGCGCGGACTACGAAGACTCCAAGGCGTGCGGTGCCTACGTCCTGGTCCGGGCCGCCAATGGGGCGAGTCTGACGGTGCGGATCACCAATCTCTGCCCGGCGCCATGCCGGGTCGGGCAACTGGACCTGAGCGCGCAGGCATTCGCTCGGCTGGCGGCGCCCAGCGTTGGCGAGATCCCGGTCACGTGGACGCTGGCGAGCCCCGCGACGGCGAAAGGGATCTCCGTCCGCTACAAGACGGGATCCAGCCGGTACTGGTGTGCGGTCCAGGTTGTCGACCACCGCAACCCGGTGGCGCGACTGGAGGTCCAGTCGGGTGGGCAGTGGAAGCAGCTGCCCCGTGCCGACTACAACTACTTCCTCGCCGAGAACGGTTCCGGCTGCGGCGGGGCCATCGCGGTCACCGACATCTACGGCCAGCGCCTGGTCGTGGACCCCTTGCCGATCAAGCCCGACGTCGTTCAGGCCACGAGCCTGCAGTTCGCCGCGCACTGACCCCCGCGAAGCCTGCTCACTTCGAGGTGATGGTCCTGATCGGCAGGATGATCGCGGACGGGTGACGTGGGTCGTGGTGGACGCTCTGGTCGGCGGCCACGAGGGTGGTCGCGGTGGCGCGCGACTCGCCGGTACCGGGATTGCGCGCGAACCTGGGGAAGGCACCGCTGGAGACCTGCGTGGCACCGGGTTGTGAGTCACCGACGATCGACCCTGCCAGGCCGCCGGGGGTGTGAACCAGTGCGTACCCGGGTCCCTTCGGATCGACGTGCCAGTCCAGCAAGCCGCCGTGGAACCGCCGCAGCGCATCGTCGTCCGCGCCGCTGATGTCGAAGTGCACGACCGCGTTCGCTTGATACATGGCTCTGTCGCTCATTGTGGAGTGCTCCTGGTCTGTGTCCGGGGATCGACCGGAAAGGCCTGGGAGAGCACGTCGATCAGGTGTGTCAGTTGCTCACTCCGAGTTGTCGGCGATTGGGTACAGGGGTTGTGCCGAGCTGCCGCCATCGCGGCCACCTCCGCGCGCCTGGGCGTCCACTAAGGACATACTCGTTCGGCCACGATCCTGGTCACTCGTTGAGCCGGCGCAGGCTGGGGAGGGTGTCCGGGCAGTGTTGCCCGGCGAGGAAGATGGCTCGGGTGAGGGCATCCGATTCGTCGGCGAGGTCGTGACGCCGCTCGATGGCGCCGGACAACCCGAGCACGTCCACTTCGGCCACTGGGTCGTGCAGTGTTCGTGCTAGGTGGAGCGCTTCCTCAAGCAGAGCGGGAGCCAGGTCCTCGTCGACTGTGCCGATGGCCACCCGGGCAAGGCCCATCAGTGACCGCATTCGGGCGTGAGTGTCGCCACGGCTGATGGCGCGGTCGAGGCGGCGCCGGAGCATGGTGGTTGCGGCGTCTGCGTTTCCGAGGCCCATCTCGACCAGCCTGCTCATGTGGCCGAGAACCGCGTCCTCGGCGTCATGGGCGCCGGCGACCACAGCGAGCGCCTCCGCGTCAAGCAACGTCTCAACTGCAAGGGGAAGGTCGTCCGCGGCTTGCGCGGCTCCCGCCAGGGTGTCGAGTGCGCTCCACAGGATGTCCTGATCACGTGCGGCCGCGGCCAGATCGACGGCCGCGCGCAGGTGGTCGAGCGCCTCGCCTGGGATGGCCTGAGCAGCGAGCTCCTGTTCAGCAATGGCTCTGCGCCGCAACGACTCCGCGTCGACATCCGGCAGCGCCGACAGTCGTTCGTTGATGTATTCCACGGATTCGTCACCGATCGCCGCCGCCAGAGTCCATGCTCGCATGAGGCAGGAAGTGGCGATTACGGGGTGCGAGGCATCGAGCACCATGGCCATCCCGGCCAACGCACTGATGCGGATTTCGCGGTGATCGTGGCACGCGGCCATCCGCGCAGCCTGCTCGTAGAACGAGAAGCTGATGTCGAAGTTGCGCATCATGGCGTGCACGTCGGCGATGTCGCACAGGATATGGGTTTCGTCGTAGTGATTGCCGACTTCACGGTCCAGTTCGGCAACACGTTCGTACAGGCTGATCGCTTCGGCGTACCGGTCGAGATGCTTGAGCACGTCGGCGCATTCGCCCATGGCGTGGGCGAGTGCGCGTGGATCGTTGAGGTCTTCAAGGATCTCGCCGCGGCGCCGCTGATAGGCCAGCCAACGTTCGTGGTCGTCCACGGCGAAGGCGCTTCGCCCAGCTTGGTCGAGGATCCGCACCTGCAGGCGAACACTGCTGCCCGACTCGACGATCGCCGCGTCATGGCCCTGCCAGGCATCATCGGAGTTTCGCGCCCGCACATCGATGTCGGCCAGCGCCGACCGCGACAACGCGATGGCCCGTCGATCCCGGATCTCCTGCCCGGCGATGACCTTGGTGTCCGCGGTGACGAGATCGAGCGCTTGCTGGTACAAGGTCCGCGCCCGTGCCAGATCGCCGGCGGCGTTGGCGGTGTGAGCGAGGTCGGTGATCGCCTGCCAGCGACGGTTGGTGCCACCGGCCGCGGCTAGTTCCTGCCGTCGTACCAGGACCACGCGGCTGTCGTCGAACCGTCCGATGTTCCGATAGGACACTCCCAATGGGACAAGAACGTCGTACAACAGCTTGTCGGCTCGATGTGCTTGCGCGATCTGTTGTGCCGCAGTCAAATCGGGCACGGCCGCGTCCGGACGGCCGATGACGAGGTTGACGAACCCTCGTGCCAGCCGCACTTCGGCGAGTGACAGGTCCTCCCGCATCGCGCTGACCCAGCGGTCCGCGTGGTCGAGGGCGCGGCGAGTCTGCCCGGCGGACGCCCAGACATCCAGTTGCAGCCGCAGGACTTCCTTGCCGACCGGTGCGCCGTCCTCGTCGATCAACCGGCGGACGGCCGTCACCTCCGCGAGGGCGGCTTGTGGTTCGTCCGATGCCAGGTGCGCCCGGCACCGGTGGATCCGGGTCACGACCTCGCCCCGGCGGTCCCCTACCTCGGCGAACGCGGCCAGTGCGGTACCGAACAGGTTCTCGGCCTCGGCCTGCCGGCC
>CBIMJO010000732.1:0-5582 GCA_966244135.1 uncultured Actinocrispum sp.
CAACGGTTCGGAGGCGCGGACGCCGCGCAACCCGGCGCGGTCCAGCACGGGCAGGAAGTCCTCGGCGGTGGCGAACAGCACCTCATGGCCGGCATCACGCATGGCCTGGGCGAACGGGATCATCGGAAAAATGTGCCCGTACGCGGAAAGCGCGGAGAAAACAACCTTCATGCCACCCCATCATAAGATCGACAGGAGGTGAAGGTGGCCGGGTGGCGAGAATCGGCTCACATTCGCCAACACCACGCTGAACGCGACAGTCCACAGTGGCCTCTAGCGGCGTGCCACTCCGATCCGGCGGCTACGCGTCTTCCCACAGGCTGTCGGCCACTTTGTCCAGCAGTCGCAGCAGTTGCGCGCGCTCGGTGGTGTCGAGCGTGGCCACTGTGCGGTTTTCCAGCTCTTCCCACGCGGTTTTGATGCCGGAGCGCATTTTCCGGCTCTCCGGCGTGGCCTCGATGAGCATCGCCCGCCGGTCGGCCGGGTCGGTGGTGCGGGTCACGTGCCCGCTCTTCTCCAGCCGGGACAGCATCTTGGTCACGGTCGACGGGTCGACGCCCAGGCTGCGGATCAGGTCGGCCTGCCGGACCGGGCCGGACTGCCACAGGTGCATCATCAGCAGCTCCTGCCCGGGGTAGAGCCCGGCTGCCTTGAGCAGGTCGGCCGCCACCATCCGATGCCTGCGGACCACCACGCCCAGCGCCCGGCCGACCTCCCCACCTGGGCCGATGTCGGTCATCTCGTCCCGTCGAGTCATGCTCGCAGTTTAATTGGCCGACCAAGCATTGTGCTAACCTCGGAATTACTTGGCCGACCAACTAAGTGTCTCGAGGGATTGTGATGAAGTACGGACTGGCTCTGCCCCACCTCGGTACCGGTGCCTCGCCCGACGGGATCGCGACGTTCGCCCGGCGGGCGGAGGAGCTGGGCTTCGACTCGCTGTGGGTGCTGGAGCGGTTGCTGCGCACGGTGGAGCCGGAGCCGGTGATCCCGCCGCACTACGGCAATGTCTTCTCGCCGCTGGAAACGCTGTCGTTCGTCGCGGCGCACACGAGCACGATCCGGCTGGGCACCAGCATCATCGATGCCTTGTTCCACGTGCCCGTCCTGTTGGGACGCCAGCTGGCGACGCTCGACCACCTCAGCGGGGGACGGCTGGTCGTGGGGCTCGGGCAGGGCTGGTCGCCGGAGGAGTTCGCCACGTCCGGCATCCCGATGAGCCGTCGCGGTAACGGCTTCGAGGACTTCATCCATGCGCTGCAGGCCACCTGGGGCCCGGACCCGGTCAGCTACGACGGCCGGTTCTACCGGATCCCGCCGTCGGAGGTCGGGCCCAAACCGCTGCAGGACGGCGGCCCGACCGTCCTGCTCGCGGCCCTGCCGGGCGCCGACGCGCCCACCCAGCGAGCGGGCCGGCTGGGCCTGGGTCTCAACCCGGCCGTCTACGACTGGGCCGGGTTCGAGAAGCAGGTCGAGACCTTCCACGCGGCGGTTCCCGACGGCGTCAAGCCCGGCCCGATCGTGATCAGGGTGAACGGCACCGTCACCGATAGCCCGGCCGACGAGGGCAGCAGGCAGCCGCTGACCGGCTCGGCCGACCAGATCCGGCGGGACGTCGCCCGGCTGACCGAACTCGGCGTCGACGAGGTCTTCTGGGATCTGGTGCAGGCAGACGTGCCGCACGAGGACCACCTGCGGATCCTGGATCTGCTCACCGCCGTCCGGACCTGACGTTGTCCTGGCCCGGGGCGGTCGTCCCGGTGTCGCCGCTTTCGACCTTGACGTTCAGACGGTGCATGGTCATCTGCGCGGGAGTGCGACGATGAGTGCCACGGGGGCTTGTACGACACCAAGCCTGGACTGGTGTGATGCCCTGCCGGGTATCGCGGGCAACCAAATAGTCATATATCCATACTGTCACTGAAATTGACGAGTTGGCCGGGTGGTCGCGACGATGGGGCGGGCGAAAGGAGCCGTATGTCCCTCGAAGCGCACTACCAGCCACTCATCAACGGCGAGTTCAAGGCGTTCACCGCGGAGACGTTCCCCGCGGTGAACGCGGCGACCGGCGAGCGGCTGGCCGATCTCACCCGTTCCGGCTCGGCTGAGATCGATGCCGCGGTCGCGGCGGCCAAGGCGGCGTTCCCGGCGTGGGCGGCCACACCCGCGCAGCAGCGCGCGCAGCTCCTGCTGAAGGTCGCGGACTGGCTGGAGGAGAACATCGAGCGGCTGGCCGGGATCGACGCGCTGGACATCGGCCGCACCGTGTTCGAGCTGCCCCAGGACTACCGGCAGGCGATCGGCCAGTACCGGTTCTTCGCCGCGGCGGTCATGACACACGACGGCTGGACGACGTCGGTGCCCGGTGGGTGGGCGATCGCGAAACGCGAGCCCTTCGGTGTGGTGGGGCAGATCATCCCGTGGAACGTGCCCGCGATCATGGTCAGCTTCAAGCTCGCCCCCGCACTCGCCGCCGGAAACACCGTGGTGCTCAAGCCGGACGAGAACGCCTCACTGTCCACAATGGAGCTTGCCGGGTACCTCGCCGAGATCTTCCCGCCCGGTGTGGTCAACGTCGTTCCCGGGTTCGGCGAGCAGGCGGGCGCGGCGCTGACCGCGCATCCCGACGTGGCCAAGCTGGCCTTCACCGGTTCGTCCGAGGTCGGCCGGATCATCGCGCACGCCGGTGCCGCACGACTTGTCCCGGTGTCGCTGGAGCTGGGCGGAAAGAGCCCGAACATCGTGTTCCCGGACATCGAGGACATCGACGCGGTGGTCGACAACACGACCTTCGCCGCGACCTTCTGCAATGGACAGTCCTGCCTCGCGGGCACGCGCCTGTTCGTGCACGACGACGTCTATCCGGCCTTCATGACCAAACTGACCTCGGCGTTCCGGCGCATCCGCGTGGGCTCCCCGCTGGATCCGGCCACCCGGCTGGGCTGCCTGGTCTCCGAGATCCAGGGGGAGTGGGTGATGAAGTACATCGAATCCGGCCGGGCCGAGGCGAACCTGGTGACCGGCGGCGGCCGGGTCGAGGTCGCGGGCAGCGAGGCGGGCTGGTTCATCGAGCCGACCATCTTCGAGACGGGCAACGACACGCGCATAGCCCAGGAGGAGATCTTCGGGCCGGTGCTGTCGGTGATCCGCTGGACCGACTTCGACACGATGATCCAGCAGGCCAACGACGTCGTGTACGGCCTGGCCGCAGGCGTGTACACATCCAGCCTGCGCAACGCGATGCGCACCGCGGACAGGCTGCAGGCGGGCAACGTGTGGGTCAACCAGTACGTCAACCTGGTCGATGGTTCGCCGTTCGGCGGCTACAAGCAGAGCGGCCTGGGCCGTGAGGTCTGCAAGGAGACCCTCGACATGTACACCCAGCTGAAGTCCGTCATGCTCGCCGAGCAGGTGCCGCCGCCGTTCTACGTCTGACGGAGCGATCTCGTCATGCCCGTTGCGGGTTGCTGCGGGCGCCCGGGATCCTCGCAAACTCGACGACGTGCCGTGGCAGGACCAGGCCGAGATCGTCGCCGGGGACGTGATGGACGCGGACAGCGTCGAGGCGGCGGTCCGCGGCCAGAGGTCGTGTTCTACCTCGTGCACTCGCAGCACCGGAAGGACTTCGTCGAGGTGGACCGCGCCGCGGCCCACGCCCTGGCGGACCAGGCCGCCCCGATGTGTTCACCTACCAGGAGATGATGCGCCGGTACGCGGTCGCCGCCGGTCTGTCCCGGCGGCAGCGTCTACATCGACCGCCGCGAGCGGCACACCACCGCCGTCCCGGCCACTCTGTGGGAGGTCATCGAGTCGATCGGCGGCGAGCATGGCTGGTACTCCTTCCCGCTCGCCTGGTCGGTCCGCGGCTGGATCGACCGCCTCGCCGGCTGCGCCGGGCTGCGCCGTGACCATCTTCGAACCCCACGGCCTGTCCGGCCATCTGTACTGGAAGTCCGTCGCGCCGTTCCGCAGCGTCGTGTTCGGCGGGATGGCACGCACCGTCACCGGAACCGCCGAGCGGCAGGCCGGCACATGACCCGCATGGCGTCATAGGGATACGGGCGCGATCAACGCTATTTCGATCTCGTATTCTGCGCATCGTGAAGCTCGAGTTGGCCCCGTCGCCGGCGATGGACAGGGCGTTTCCTTGGCGTTCTCCGCGCGATCCGGTGAACCGGGTGTACGAGCCGTTCGCCGATGCCGACGGCAGGGTGGACCCGCGGGTCGTGGCCCGCGCCGACGAGATCACCGCCGTGATGCTGAGGCACCGGGTCACCCTGAAGTACATGGCCAGGGACCCGCACGATCACCGGTTGCCGGACACGGTGACCAACGCACAGCTGGAAGCGGTGTGGCCGGTGCTCGAGGAGTCGGTCGCGGCCGAGATCAAGCGGCTGACCAGAGGCGAAGCCCGCAAGCCACCCGTGGTGCGGATCGACCGGGTGGAAAGCGAGCACGTCCCCGAGCACGAACAGAGCCTGGTCGGTCAGTGGGGGCTGTTCTTCGCCACGTGGCCGCCGAACCGGTCGGCGGCCCGCCGGCCATCCCTCCTCAATGGACAGACCCTTGGCGTGTACATGGGTGCGGTGCTGGACGACCCTGAAGCGCTTGAGTACTGGGAGGAGGTCTACGACAACTACCCGGCCTACACGCTGTCGCTGGGCGCGGACACCAGATACGAGAGCACGATGGCCGCGGAGGGGGCGGCCAATGCCGCCGTGTTCGCCAACACGGCGACGAAGGTGGTCAGGAAACGCAACGGCGGGCACAAGCTGGCCATCGACGAGGAACGGGTCAACGCGATGTTCCTGGAGTTCGTCGTGCGGATGCCGCTTCCGGGCGGTGGCGTCAAAGCACAGGCCATCGGTGCCGTGGTCGCCTTGGAGAACGCCTTCGATCAGAAAGCCAACCCGTACGGCTCGGTCATCGTCGGCTACGGCGACGACTACCTCCCGAACCTGACCCACTGATCCATCGGTCGCGGGATCAACGCCGGGCGACGCAACGCATGCGGGTCCGCGACCGCATCAGCGAAGTGGCGTCCACATTGGACCCCGTTCAGGCGGGAGACTCGGCGAGCGACAAGCTGTTCCCATCCGGGTCGAGCACCACGACGTGACGCACACCGTTGCTGTAGGTCTCCACTGGTTCGTGCTCGATCCCATGCGCCGCAAGACGATCCAGGATCTCATCCAGGCCCGTGACGCCCAGCGTGATCATGGCCTGCCCCACCCGCGCGGTCCGCACCTCCCGGTCGTCCACGACCACGTGTGCGTTCTCGCCGACCTGCCACAGGTACTCCTCGCCGATCACCACATCCGCTGCCCGCCCGAAGAACACCCCGAACCACTCCACGGCCGCAACCCGGTCCCGCACCGGCATCACGCTGTACGGATCCATGTGGATCAAACCTCTGGCCGCCTTACGGTCGTGGTCGGAGACGAGGGGCCTTTCTTCTTAGTTCTCCATGGCGTTGCGCACGACCAGCCCACCTCGGGAATGAGCCACGAACAGGACCCTTTCGGTGATCTGCTGCCGGACGAAAACGGCCAGCTCGCGCAGGTGTCGTGCTCAAAGCGCCT
>CBIMJO010000733.1:0-5582 GCA_966244135.1 uncultured Actinocrispum sp.
AGGCGGCCCCAACCCCCACACCTACGTCCCCAACCCCACCTTCTGGACCGACCCCCTCGGCCTGGCCTGGTGCAAACGCCACATCCCCGACTCGGCGTGGACCCATATCTTCAAGGGTGAATTCAAGAAGGGGAGGGTGACTGGCTACCATCACCGTCCTGGTGGGCGTAACCGTTACGGCTGGCGCACCGGCAACGTGACGAAGCCGGATGCGAACGGGATATATGAAGCAACGGTCATTCGACGAGACTGGAACGGCAACGACTGGGTTGAGAAGCGCGCACAGAGTACGTTCTTTCCTGATGACTGGTCCAGGGAAAAAGTCCAACATGCCGTCGGACGTGCCTTCAATGAAGGTGTGGTGATCAATGTCGAGAGAGGGCTGTGGATGGGCCGGTATCGCGGGATCGAAATCCGTGGCTACTACGACCCGCAGACCGGCGCGATGAAGACCGCGTACCCTGTTCTTCCGGATGACTAGTCCACACCGCGGCGACGGAGGATGACGGCATGGCCGAGATACAACCCTCACGGGAAGTCCGATTCTGGACCGATCGGGTCATTATGTCCTCTGCTCGCAAGGGAAGCGTCGAAGGCCTGGTAGGCGATTGGTTGACTGACGACGTACAGGCGAGTGGGTGGTCGTTGTTGCGTTTGCTGGATGGGATTGAGGCGGTTCGGTCGGGGCGGGCCGGTGGGCCGTATGAGGAGAGTGGGAATGCCTGGTTCGTGGTGATCGACAAGGACAAGGCTGTGTTGGAGAACCACTTCAACGAGAACTTTCGGGCTGAGGTTCCGCTGGAACAACTGTTGAGTGTGATGCGGGCCTATTGGGACCAGTTGAGTGAGGCGCGGATTGAGGAAGGACGTATGTACTTCCTCAAGTTCAAGAAGCGGGAGCCGGTGTTGCCGTGGTGATCGAGCCTTCGCCGGATATCCGGGTCTGGGTTGATGGCATGGAGTCATCAACTGCTCGGCACGCGATGGCAGCAATGCCAATCTGGTAGGGAGTTGGCTGTCGTCTGATGTCCAGGCCGGTGAGTTGACGCTCGTCCAGTTGCTGGATGACATCGAGACGCGCCGGTCGGGCCAGAACGAGCGACCGCTGGAACTGCGCGGGAACGCCTGGTTTGCGATCATCACCAAGGACCAGGTCGAGCTGGATCACCACTGGGTTGATGGTCTTCGGGGCACCGGTCCCATCGACTGCGTGCTGTCGGTGATGCGCGCCTAGGGGGATGTGTTCAGTGCGGCGCGGATCGCGGACGGCATCGAGTACTTCAAGAAGTACGAGCGGTGGGACCCTGTGCTGCCGTGGTGATCGAGTGTGGGGATGCTCGGGTCTAGTTGCAGGGGGCCTGGTTGAAGTCCAGGTAGCGGGAGCGGTCGCCTGAGCTGTCGGAGTGGCCCTGGCAGTCGATCGAGAGGTAGCCGGTGAAAACGGTGTGACCGGGGTCCGCGTACCACTGGTACAGGCATGTGTACCCGCTCCTGCACGCGGGGATCGCTTGGGCCTCAACGGCGGGAACCACGCCCGCGACACCCAGCACGGTGGCGGCGACGATCAGCACACGACGGATCACTGCGGCATCCTTTCCCCTGGCGGAACCCCTGACGGCCGATGATCGGCTCATCACCGATGTTGTCACCCCGGCCGCCACCCGAACACCACCGATCGGCCGCTCTTGGCTTGGTACAACGGGTTCCGGCGAGCCATGTCAAAGATGCTTGACATGGTGTCAGACATTCTTTACATTGGCTCATGTCAAACAAACTTGACATGGGAGTGTGTGGGGTGACGCACGACGAGAAGCAGGCGTGGATCATGGTGGTTGTGTCGGTCCTGACGTATGGGATCTACCTCGTCATCGTGCTCGGGCGGCTGGCCGACACCGGGATCGCGCAGGTTTCGTACCAGTGGGTGCTGGTGTGGTGTGTGGTGGCGTCCATTGTGGTCTCCATCGTGTTCAGCATCGCTGTGTCCGTGGCGAATCCGAAGGACGCCGGCAAACGCGACCAGCGGGACCGGGAGATCGGCCGGTTCGGTGACTATGTGGGGCAGTCGTTCCTCGTGCTCGGCGCGGTGACCGCGCTGCTGCTCACGCTCACCGAGGCCGCGTACTTCTGGATCGCCAACGCCATCTACCTCGGCTTCACGCTGTCGGCGGTGTTCGGCTCGGTGGCCAAGATCTTCGCCTACCGCAAGGGTTTCCAGCAGTGGTGAGATCCACGAAGGTCACCAACTCGATCCGGTCGCTGCGGTTCGCGCACGGCCAGATGACCCAGGCCGAACTGGCCGACCGGATCGGCGTCACCCGTCAGACCGTCATCGCCATCGAGCAGGGCCGGTACTCGCCGTCGCTCGAGATGGCCTTCCAGATCGCGAGAGTGTTCGACGTGTCGCTCGAAGAAGTGTTCCAGTACCCAGGGGAGACGTGATGAAAGCGGTTTACCAGGACAGATATGGCTTATCGGACGTCTTGCAGTTCAAGGACGTCGACCACCCCACGGTCGGCGAGCGGGAAGTGCTGGTGCGGGTGACCGCCGCGGGCATGGATCCCGGTGTGTGGCATCTGATGACCGGCATGCCCTACGCGGTTCGCTTGATGGGCTACGGTTTCCGTGCCCCCAAGTACCGCATCCGCGGCCGCGACCTGGCCGGCGTGGTCGAAGCCGTCGGCTCGAAGGTCACGAAGTTCAAGGTGGGCGACGAGGTCTTCGGGGTCGCCGAGGGAACCTTCGCGGAGTACGTCAGCGCCAAGGAAACCGCCCTGGCGCGCAAGCCGGCGAACCTGACCCTCGAACAGTCCTCCGCGCTGGCCATCTCCGCGTTCACCGCCGTGCAGGCGCTCCGCAAGGCACGGATCCAAAGTGGACACAATGTCCTGGTGATCGGGGCGGCCGGTGGTGTCGGCAGCTTCGCCGTCCAGCTGGCCAAACACCATGGGGCGCATGTCACCGGCGTGTGCAGTACGTCCAAAGTAGACTTCGTGTACGGCCTGGGCGCGGACTACGTGATCGACTACACCAGGGAGGATCTCACCGGCGAGCACGACATCATCCTCGACTGCGCCGGGAACCGGTCCCTGGCCAAGCTTCGCCGCGCGCTCAAGCCGGCCGGGACGCTGGTCATGGTCGGCGGCGAACGCGGCGGGAACATCCTCGGCGGAATGGACCGGATCGTGCGAGCCTCGTTGCTGTCCCTGTTCATCAGCCAGAACCTGCGCGGGATCTTCGCCGTCGAGAGCCCCGAAGACCTCGAGCTCATCCGGGAACTCGCCGAGCAGGGCGCGATCACGCCTGCGATCGACCGGACCTACCCGCTCAACGCCGTCCCCGAGGCGATCGACCACGTCCAAAAAGGACGGGTCCGGGGCAAGGTCGTCATCACCGTGTGAGCCGGGCCGCGTGGTCCCGCTCCGCGTCGGAGACCTCGCCCGCCGAACTGCTCACAACCGCCCAGCGCGCCCGTAGCGCCGAGTCGATCCGCCGCCGCACAACGGATTCCGACGAAGGTGGAGTGGCGAACAGGATCCGCAGCCGCACCGACCCGCCGTCCCGGTGAGCAGCGGTGTGGTGCGCCGCCAGCGGGCACGGCGGCGGGTGCTCCAGCTCCCCGCACAGGGCCACCGTGACGGCCCCACCCGGTTCACGGGTGTCCGCGTCCGGCTCCATCAGCACCACCGCGTCGTGCGCGTACGCCTGCCGCATCGCCAAAGGATAACGCGCACAGGCGGATCAGGGCGCGTCCGAGGGCTCTCGAGCCCGGCTCTCATCGACCGAGATCCATCGGACGCGCCCGGGCCCTTGGTGCGGTACGTTCCCGGCCATGAACGAGCTGCCGCGCGGGCTGACGATCCTGCTGGGCATGGGAGCCGCCGTCCTCGCGGGGATGGGCTTGTGGTTCACCGGATGGCTGGTCGGCCCGGTGTTCCTCGCACTGACGATCGTCATCGTGGTCAGCCCGCTGCTGGGCTGGCTGGAGCGGCACAAAGTCCCGGCCTGGCTGGCGATGGTGCTGACCATCCTGGCCGTCTACGCCGTTCTCGTGGTGCTCGCGGTCGTCCTGGTCATCTCGGTGGCCCGGTTGACGTCATTGCTGCCGCAGTACGCCGATCGGGCCAGCGAGCTCGTCGACGGGGCCACCGAACTGCTCGCGCGGTTCGGTGTCGGCGCGGACCAGTTGCGGTCCGTGGCGGGCAGTTTCGACCTGGGCCGGGTGGCCGACGTGCTCGGCACGGTGCTGTCCGCGGTCAGCGGCCTCGCCTCGAACCTGGTGTTCCTGTTGGTGCTGATGCTGTTCATGACCCTGGAGGCGAAGGTCGTCGACCGGCGGATGGCGCGGCTGGCCGAAGATCGGCCGGATATCGCCACCGCGCTCACCGGGTTCGCCCGCGGGACCCGTAAGTACATGGTCGTGACAACCGTGTTCGGCCTGGTCGGCGGCGCGGTCAACGGGATCTTCCTGGCGATCATCGGCATCCCGCTGCCCGCGCTGTGGGGCGTGTTGTCGTTCATCACCAACTACATCCCCAACATCGGGTTCCTGCTCGGCCTGGTCCCGCCCGCCTTACTGGCCCTGCTGCAGGGCGGCTGGCAGCTGATGGTCGTCGTGATCGTCGCCTACATCGTGCTGAACTTCATCATCGAATCGGTGATACAGCCCCGGTTCGTGGGCGACGCGGTCGGCCTGTCGGCGACCACGACGTTCGTGGCGCTGCTGTTCTGGTCGTGGCTGATCGGCCCGCTCGGCGCCATTCTGGCGATCCCGCTCACACTGCTGGTGAAGGCCCTGCTGATCGACACGGACCCGCGCGCCCGGTGGGTGGACGCGTTCATCAGTTCGTCCACTTGATGTTCATGTTGGCCGCTTAGCGTGCGCGCGCACCGAAGACGTACGGAGAACGGACAATCATGAGAAGACCACTGGTCGTCGGCCTGGCGCTACTCGCCGTGGCCGCGGTCGCCACACCCGGCTCGGCAGCCCCGGAGGACCGCCGCGGCTTCGGCCGCGCCGCGCTGACCCAGTTCGCCTCGCTGCCCGCGGAGACGTTCGTGCCCGCCAGCGAGCCGTCCGGCGCCGCGCTGGGCACCGCGCCGGTCAACGGGATCGCGCTGCCGTTCGCCGACCAGCCGGTGCAGGGCTTCAGCGGCGTCCTGCGCAACCTCGACGGCACGTTCGACGTGTTGTCGGACAACGGATACGGCCAGAAGGCCAACAGCGCGGACTTCGCGCTGCGGATCCACCGGATCGGCCCGGACTTCCGGTCCGGCCAGGTGGACGTGCTGGGCGGGTTCGACCTGACCGACCCGGACAAGCTGGTGCCGTTCCCGCTGACCCGCCCGGACCGGGTGCTGACCGGCGCCGACTTCGACGTCGAGTCGATGGTCCGCTCGGCCGACGGAACCCTGTGGCTGGGCGACGAGTTCGGCCCGTACCTGCTGCACTTCAGCCGCGCGGGCAAGCTGCTCGCCCCGCCGGTCCCGCTGCCCGGCGTGCGTGCCCCGGAGAACCCCGAAGGCAACCCGAACCTGCCCAGCAGCAAGGGGTTCGAGGGGATGACCCTCTCGCCGGACGGCCG
>CBIMJO010000734.1:0-5582 GCA_966244135.1 uncultured Actinocrispum sp.
GGAGCTCGGTCCAGGCGCTGCCGAAGGCGATCCAGTTCTCGTGCCAGTCGAAGATCCGGCGCGACCCGGTCAGCACCAGCGAGATGGCGGCCAGGGTCGCGGTGACCCAAGGGCTGGCCTGCAACGCCGCTGCCAGGGTGGTGGCCGCGGCGGAGAGCAGGAGCAGGATCTCCGTGAGGGTGTGCGCGATCCGGGCCCGGTTGCGATGCAGGGCGTACCAGTCCTGCTGGCGGGTCGCCAGGGTCAGCGCGGGGTCCGGGGTGTCCCAGGGGTCGTCGTCGTTCTGCGGCCGCATGATCGGGCAGTCTAGGTCGTGGACTGGATCTCCCGGGCTCGCAGGACCTTGCGCAGGATCTTGCCCGCGGGTGACTTGGGGATCTGGTCGATGAACTCCACCTGCCGGACCTTCTTGTACGGCGCCACCCGTTCGGCCACGAACGCCTGCACGTCCTCGGCGGTCAGCGCCGGATCCGCGGCCGTGACGAAGGCCTTGGGCACCTCGCCCGCCTCCGGGTCGGCCACGCCGATCACCGCCGCGTCCGCGATCCCGGGGTGGGTCAGCAGCACGGCCTCCAGTTCGGCCGGGGCCACCTGGAACCCCTTGTACTTGATCAGCTCCTTCAACCGGTCCACCACGGTGAAAACACCGTCTTCGGTGACCGTAACGATGTCACCGGTGTGCAGGAACCCGTCCGTGTCAACGGTCGCGGCGGTGGCGTCGGGGTTGTTCAGGTAGCCCTGCATGATGTTCGGGCCGCGGCACCAGAGTTCGCCGCGGTCCGTGTCCTCGCCGGTCGTGGGGTCGACAACACGGGCCTCGACGCTCGGCATGAGCACCCCGATCGACCCGCGGGAGATGTCCTTGCGGTCCACCGGGATGCCGTGCGTGCACGGGCTCGACTCGGTCAGGCCGTAGCCCTGCAGGACGGTCGTGTTCAGGCGTCGGGCCAGGGTGTCGGCGATGTCGGCGTCCAGCGGGGCGGCCGCGGACAGCACGACCTTGACGCAGCTGAGGTCGAACTGGTCCACCAATGGGCTTTTGGCCATGGCCACGGCGATCGGCGGGGCGACGAAAACGTTGTCGATGCGGTGCTCGGCGATGGCGCTCAGGAACTGGTGGAAGTCGAAGCGCGGCAACGTGATCAGCGTGCCCCGGTGGTACAGGGTGGCGTTCATGATCCCGGTGATGCCGTAGATGTGGTACAGCGGCAGCACGGCGAGCGACCGCGTGCCGGGCCGCATGTCGATGATCGGCCACACCTGCAACGTGTTCGCGACGAGGTTGCGATGGGTGAGCAGCACGCCTTTCGGCAGTCCCGTGGTGCCCGAGGAGTACGGCAGCGCGGCCAGGTCCTCGATCGTCCCTTGTGGACTCTGCCCGGTCTCCTCGACCTTGTCCCGGGCCCGGAACAGCAGCCGCGCGCCGGAGTCCTTGACCTGGTAGGCGATCTCCTGGCCGGTGGACATCGGGTTCATCGGTGAGACGGCCGCGCCCGCCTTGAGCACTCCGTGAAATACCACCGGATAGTCGGCGGTGTTCGGCATGACCATCGCGACGACATCGCCCTTGCCGATCCCGCGCGCCGTCAGCTCGGCCGCCAGTTCGTCGATCGCGGCCACGAGTCCGGCGTAGGTGTACTGGACGCCGGAGGCACCGTCGATCACAGCGGGCCGCTCCGCGTCCTCCTCGGAAAGCTCACCGAACAACAGCCCAGGCAGGCTCAGAGCGGGAATTTCGACGTCAGGGTAGGAACTGCGCAGGACCATGCTGACCTCCGGGACGCGGCATCCGAGGATTGCAGCACCTATGCGGGCGCCAGGGCAAGGCTACGCACGAGATCGGCGTCATGCTGGGCAGCGGCGCGCTCTTCGGCGGTGGCGAGTTCGAGCCGGACCGGGATGTCCTTGTGGTGCGGCGTGCCCGCGATCGGGTCCCGGTCGGTGGCGTCGGTGATCATGTTGATCCGCGGGCCGTTGGTCACCCGGCCGCCCTTGCCGTCCGGCACGGACATGCCGAACCCGTGCGGCAGCGCCACTTGTCCCTTGCGCAGGCTGTCGTCGATCGCGGCGTGCACGACGATCCGGCCGACCCGCGTGACCACCGCGACCCAGTCATCGGCCGCCGCGCCGATCGCGGCCAGGTCGTCGGTCCGCACCCGCAGTGCGCCGTCCATGTCGGTCTTGCGCCAGGCCGGCGGCCGCAGGATCTGGTTGGCGTTGTGGCTGCGGCGTTGCCCGTTGATCAGCGAGAGCGGGTACTCCGGGTCCGGCTTGTCCTGTGCCGGATCGAGCCGGCCCAGCCAGGCCAGCAGCTCCGGGACGGCCAGCTGGATCCGTTCGGCCCGCACCAGGTCCCAGACCTCGTCGTACTCGTGTGTGCTGAACGCCAGCCCGCTCTCGCTGGCGATGACCCGGTCGAACAACTCCTCGCCCAGCGCGGGACCTTCCAGCGACGTTGCCAAAGCCCGTTGCACGGCAACGGTCATCCGCCGCACGGCCGCGTGACACCCCGCCCACAGCACGGCGGCGGACGCGGCGCCATCGGGCAGGGTCTGGCCCAGCGTGCGGTACAACAGGATCGGCACGATCGCGGGATGGGTGATCACCGGGCGGGCGTGCTTCAGCAACGCCTGCCGGTCCGTCCGCGCGACCTCGGTGAGTTTATCCAAAGTGGACCGATCGGGCAGCGCGCCGAGCCGTTCGAACAGCTGCGCGTAGATCTCCGCCTCGACGAGCGTCCCGGGCAACGGCGCGAACAACGGCCGGCGCAGCTGGAAGTAGTTGGTGGGCCACTCGAAGTCGAAGAAGGTGAACTCCCACTTCTCGTGCTGGGAGGCCGCGGGGAGCACGTACTCGGCCAGCGCGGCCGACTCGGTGTAGGCCACGTCGATCACCACGGACAGCTCGGCCCGCTGGAACGCGCGCTCCACTGTGGACGAGTTCGCGGCGGTGTTGGCCGGGTTGGACGACTCCACCCACAGCACGCGGGCCCGGTTCGGATGGTCGGCGAGGAACTCCTCGGCGAGGGTGTTCAACGGCAGCAGGCCGCCGATGTACTCGAAGCCGGTGATCTCCGACCTCTCCCCCTTGGAATCGCTCCACAGCGGCATCAGCCACGAGTGCAGCGCGTTCGTGCCCGGCCGGCCGAAGTGACCGGTCAGCAGGAACAGCAGCTTCTCCAGGTAGCTGTTCAGAGTGGAGTTCCGGCCCTGCTGGATGCCCAGCTCGACCCGGACGGTCATCGCCTCGGCCTCGAGGATCAGGTCCACGGCCCGGTCAACGTCCACACGGGACACTTCGGCGTGTGCGATCCACTCGTCGACCGGGACCTGTCGCAGCGCTGCGGCGACTTCGGCGAAACCTTCGGTGCGCGCGGCCAGGAACTCCTTGTCCTGCCCGCCACGATCGACCACGAGCGCCAGGATCGCAGCCAGCAGATAGGCGTCCGTGCCCGGCCGCAGCGCCAGGTGGACGTCGGCCACGGCGGCGGTCTCGGTGCGCCGCGGGTCGACCACGATCATCTTGCGGGCCGGGTTGTTCTTGATCTCGTTGACCACATTGCGGGCGCGCGTGAACCCGTGCGCCAGCCAGGGGTTGCAGCCGAGGACGACCAGCAGGTCGCATTCCTCGACGCCTTCGGACGTGTGGCACACCTGGCTGCCGAACATCTTGCCGTTGACCCAGAAGTCGCCGGTCTTCTCCTGCGACAACGCGCCGAAGAACCGCGTGGAGTTCATCCACTTCAGCAACGAGTGGCCGTACGCGCCGCCGGAGTGGTTGCCCTGCCCGCCCGCGCCGACGTACGCCATCGACCCTGGCCGCCCGGCCGCCAGGTCGGAGCTGCGGATATCCAGCAGCCGGGCGGCGATCTCGGTCAGCGCGACGTCCCAGCCGATGGGCTCGTGCGTCCCGTCGGGACGGCGCCGGAGCGGCGTGGTCAGCCGGTCGTTGTGGTTTCCGTACCAGGTCAGCCGTTGCGCCTTCTGGCAGAGGTACCCGGCGCTGCGCGGGTTGTCCTTGTCGCCGCGGATCCGGGTGATCGAGCGGCCGTCGGTCTGCACTTCCAGCCCGCAGTTGACGTAGCAGAGGCTGCAGGCGGTCTTGTGCCAGTCGTTCACGCGATCTCCCGGACCATGTCGATGGCCTTGGCCAAAGTGGTGAGCTTGGCGTCCAAGGTGTCCCCCGCCGGGTACAGCCGGACGGTGTCCACACCGGACTCTTTCCACACGCGCAACCGCCGGCGCACCATGGGTTCGGTGCCGATCAAGGTGGTGCCCAGCACCATCTCGTCGGTCACCAGCCCGGCCGCGCCGTCCCGGTCCCCGCCCTGCCAGCGTTCGCGGACCTCGGCGGCGACTTCGGCCCAGCCCTGCCTGCTGTATGCCTGGTTGTAGAAGTTCGTTGTGGCGGAACCCATTCCGCCCAGGCTGAAGGCGAGCTCCTTCTTGCGCCCGGCGACCATGGCCCGCAGCGCGTCCTCGTCCGGCGCGAACGCCACTTCCGCGCCCTGGCAGATGTCCAGGTCCGCGCGCGTCCGCCCGGACCGCGCCAGTCCTTCGTCGAGGTGCGCGAAGTAAGCGCCGGCCGCGCCCTCGGGCACGAAACTGGTGCCCAGCCAGCCGTTCGCGATCTCGCCGGTCAGCCGGAGCATCGCGGGCGACAAAGTCGCCAGATAGATCGGGATGTCGTGCAGCGGCCGGGTGGACAGCCGCATCGGCTTGGTGTCCCCGCCCGGCAGCGGGATCTCGAACTCCTTGCCGCTGAACGAGATCTTGCCACCCTCGAATACCCGCCGGACGATCTCCACGGTCTCCCGGGTTCGGCTCAGCGGGCGCGCGAACGGCACGCCGTGCAGGCCTTCCATCACCTGCGGGCCGGAAGCGCCCAGGCCGAGCAGGAACCGCCCGTCGGAGAGGTTCGACAACGTGATCGCGGTCTGCGCCACGGCGACCGGTGTGCGCGTGCCGACCTGCATGATCCCCGAACCCAGCAGCATCCGTTCGGTGCGAGCCGCGTAGTAGCCGAGCGCGGACGGGCCGTCGGACCCCCAGGCCTCGGCCACGAAACAGATGTCGAGCCCGAGTTTCTCGGCCTCCACGACGAAAGTGGTCTGCTCGGCCCAGCCGCCGGACGCCTCGACGGTGGTGGCGGTGCGCATCACGACTCGGTGCCGATGGTCGATCCCGCAAGCGGATCTTCAGCCAACTTCTTTATTTGCTCCAAAGTCGCCGTGATGTTGCGCTCGAACTCGCGCATCCGGACGAAGACGATCTTCTCTTCCTTCTCCGGCATCCGGTCGATGGCCAGCGACAGGCCGGACCGGCCCGGGCCCATCTGCATCCACTCGGACAGCTTCGTGCCGCCGTCCTTGGCTTCCAGCCGGAACCGCCAGACCGCGGTCGGGTTGTCCGGGTTCTCCACCGCCCACGCGAACACACGCTCGGGTTCCAGCTCGACGACATGCGACGTCGTCGACCAGGTACCGAGGTCCTTGTGCTCGCTGTGCCCGACGAACCGCGCGCCCACGGCCGGCCCGGTGACCCCGTCGAGCCACTCCACCGCCTGCAGCTCGCTGCTCATCA
>CBIMJO010000735.1:0-5582 GCA_966244135.1 uncultured Actinocrispum sp.
CGTTCTTGGTGACGTACTGGGTCCAGATGCCGTAGTGGTCGGCGGTTTGCTTGATCTTGAAGGTGAAGTCCGCGCCGGAGGTGAGTTTCGTGGCGGGCCAGTCGTTGCGGGCGAGGTTGAGGCCGGTGAACTTCGCACGGCCGGCGCCGCACAGCTGGCCGTCCGGGGTTCAGCTTGCGCGAGTTGCCGCCCGCGTTCAGCAGGTTCACCTCATCCCAGTCGTAGAACGCTTGCGTGCCACCGGCTTTGATGGCCGCCTCGCACGCCGCCGAACGCGGTTCCTCGGGGTCCTCGAGAATGCCGCATTGGTTACGTGCGGCTGGGCGGGGTCATGGTCGAACCGTGTGCGCTGGCCACACGGACGTCATTGTCCACAAGCAAGGCCGGGCAAGCTGTCACCGGATGCCAGGCTTTCAGGGCAATGGACGACCTCGTCACGAATGAGCCACAAGTCGGACAAAGGGCGGAAGGCCGCCCGCCGGACGGCCGATATGGAGGCATCGGTTCTCGCTGCTCGGAAGATTGGAGCGGCCGTGCGTGACTTCGCTTTGATGTCCGGCGAGTTGCTGACCTCCGTCAGCGCCTCGTACCACACCGGCATGCGTGACGTTTTCGTCGGCAGCATGTGCGCGATCGGGGTGTTCCTGATCTTCTATCGCGGACTTGACTGGCGCGACGACGTCCTCGGCTGGATCGCCGGCATCGCGGCGATCGGCGTCGCAACGGTGCCGACCCGCCCACCCAGGGACGCCACGACCTCCCAGGTGCTGGCCGGCTATGTCCACATCGGCCTGTCCGCGGTGTTCTTCCTTTCCCTGGCGGTGTTCTGCTTCCGCTTCACCCTCAAGGAACAGGACCCGCTCCCCGACCCGCAGCGCAAGCGACTGCGCAACCGCATCTACATCACTTGCGGTGTCGTGATCCTCGCCTGCCTCGCGCTGATCGCCCTGTTCGGCTGGGTCCTGGAAAGCTGGGCCGAACCGGCACATCCCGTGCTGTGGCTGGAAGCCGCGGCGACCGTGGCGTTCGGCTGGTCCTGGTTCATCAAGGGCAAGACCCTGTGGAAGGACAACCCCCCACAAATCCCAGCCCCCGCACCACCCGGCGACGACGCCCAACCCCCGGCAACAACCGAAGCCGCACCTGTCTAGTTCGGACAACGCAAAGGGCCAGCCCACCCACCGCGGAGCTGACCTTGCCCCATAACCGGCCCCTCCCGCGGGCGCAGCCCGCCCTCGGGGGGCGTGGGGGGTCGTCCCCCCAAAATAATGGCGGAGGACCTGGTCTGCTCTTTCCGCAGACACAGGTCCTCCGACGACGCGGTAGCGGTGGGATTTGAACCCACGGAGGACGTGAATCCTCACACGCTTTCGAGGCGTGCTCCTTCGGCCGCTCGGACACGCTACCGAGCGGAAGCTTACCGGACGCCTTCCAGCGGGTTTCCAGCCCCCACCGGCCTTGTGGGCAGCAAGGCGGCCCGGCACCTGCGATGGTGCCGGGCCGCGTGGACTGGGTCGGCCGTGGTGGGTGGCCGGGTCACTTTTCGCCCTGGAGCCTGTCCTTGGCGTCCTTCACCGCGCCGGCCGCCTTGTCGCGGACGTCGTGCGCGGTCTCCTTGGCCTCGCCGGAGAGCTGGTCGCGCTTGCCCGCCGCCTCGAGGTCCTCGTTGCCGGTCTCGCGGCCGGCCTTCTCCTTGCCCTTGCCGAGCATCTGCTCGGCCTTGTCCTTGATCTTGTCGAAGGTGCCCATGACTCCGAATGCCCAGCCAGACAAGGCGGACACTGTGATACAAATCACACACGTCGGGAGGCGAAAAAGGTTTCCAGGAGGGCGGACGACTCCTCCGCGAGCACCCCGCCCACGACCTCGGGGCGGTGGTTGAGGCGTTGGTCGCGGACGACGTCCCACAGCGACCCGACGGCGCCCGTGCGCGGCTCCCAGGCCCCGAAAACGACCCTCGAGATCCGCGCGAGAACCAATGCGCCCGCGCACATCGTGCACGGCTCGACGGTCACCACGAGGGTGCAGCCGGACAGCCGCCAGCCGTCGCCGTGAACACGAGCCGCGTCTCGCAAAGCGAGGATCTCCGCGTGCGCGGTGGGGTCACCGAGGGCCTCGCGGGCGTTGCAAGCGCTTGCGAGTTCCTCCCCCGAGGGCGACAGCACCACCGCGCCGATCGGCACGTCACCGGTCGCCAGCGCGCCCCTGGCCACGCGGAGGGCGCCCCGGACCAGGTCGGCGTCGTTCACTGCTGGATGCGGTCCAGCAGGTTGCCGAACGCGTCGGCGAACCCGCAGCGCTGGGCCACCATTTGCAGCTGCTGGTCCGGGTAGAGGTCCACCTCGGCGGTGATCACCTGCAGCTCCGGCCCGGGCAGGCCGAGGTCGGCCAGCAGGTCCAGCGACCCGGCCGGCCACAGCTCGTCGTCATCGTCCTCCGGCGGGTCGACCCGCAGCACGTCGAGGGCGTCCGCCGCGATGTCGTAGTCCAGCGCCGCGGCGGCGTCCGACAGCAGCAGGGAGACCCCGCGCGGGCTAGGCCGCAACAGCAGGAAGAACTCGTCGTCGACCGCGAGCATGCCGAACACCGCCCCGGTCGAGCGGATCTTGCGCAGTTCGGTGATCGCCGAGTCGAGTGACCCGAGCGCTTCCGCGCTCATGGAGTCGCACCGCCACTTGCCGTCCTCACGGACGACCGCTACCGCGAAGCCGGCGAGCGGCTCCTCCTGTGACATGTGCACACCGTATTCCGGTTGGCGTTCACCCGGAAGAACCAGCCCCCATCCGCGCGCCCGGGGTGTCACTATCGATTGTATGAACGCGACCCGTCCGACCCCGTCACCCGCCGTTTCCCCGCTGGCCACCGACCCCAGGTTCAGCGGTCTGGTCGAGGCGGCGCGCGCGCTGCAACCCAAGACCGTGGCGCTGCGCAGGCGAATCCACAAGTTCCCGGAACAAGGCCTGCAGCTGCCCCGCACCCAGGCGGCCGTCGTGCAGGCGCTGGACGGGCTGCCCCTGCACATCACGCTGGGCAGCAAGGTCAGCTCGGTCACCGCCGTGCTCAACGGTGCCAAGCCAGGACCGACGGTGCTGCTGCGCGGGGACATGGACGCGTTGCCGTTGCAAGAGGACAGCGGACTGGACTACGCGTCCGCTGTGGACGGTTCGATGCACGCCTGCGGCCACGACACGCACACCGCGATGCTGGTCTCCGCCGCCCGGTTGCTGTCCAGCCGCAAGGAGGCCCTGGCCGGGCGGGTGATCTTCATGTTCCAGCCGGGCGAGGAGGGCCACCACGGCGCCCGGTACATGATCCACGAAGGCGTGCTGGACGCCGGTGGCCGGCCGATCGAGAAGGCCTTCGCCCTGCACATCACCTCCACCGACACCTCCGGGATGATCCGCAGCAAGGCGGGCCCGATGCTGGCCGCGGCGGACTCGTTCGTCGTGAAGGTGACCGGACGGGGCGGGCACGGCGCCATCCCGTCCGAGGCGCTGGACCCGGTACCCGCCGCCGCGGCGATGGTCGGCGCGATCCAGACCCTGGTCACCAGGCGGATCAGTGTTTTCGAACCGGTGGTGGCGACGGTCGGGCGGATCACCGCAGGCACGACGTCGAACATCATCCCGGAGACCGCCGAACTGGAGGGCACGTTCCGGTCCCTGTCCGAGGCCAGCCGCGCGAAGATGCGGGCCGAGCTGCCGAAGCTGTGCCAGCACGTGGCCGCTTCGTTCGGCTGCCGCGCGGATGTCACGCTCACGCCCGGGTATCCGGTCACGGTCAACGACGACGAGATCGGCCCGCACGTGGTCGACCTCGCCGGTGCGGTGCTGGGCAACCGGCACGCCGCGCCGATGCCCAACCCGTTGATGGGCGCCGAGGACTTTTCCTACGTCTTGCAGCGGGTTCCGGGCGCGTTCGCGTTTCTGGGAGCGTGCCCACCCGGGGTGGAACCGGATCAGGCCGATCCGAACCATTCCAACCGCGTGCATTTCGACGAGTCCGCACTCGCGAACGGCGTAGCGATGTACGCGGCGTTCGCACTGGACACGTTGCGATAGACAAGAAACCGGACAGATCCACGGATGCGCGGGAGACGGCTTCACCCCGGCCATTGATTTGTAGGGCACTATGTGCTCGTGCGTCCAGTGTGTGTGATCGGGTTGGGGCTCATCGGCGGCTCGCTGCTGCGCGCGGCGAGCGCGGCTGGACGAGAGGCCTGGGGCGCGACAGCGTCCACAGTAGATACTGAAGCCGCCAAAGTGGACGGTTTCCACGTGGAGTCGCGTGTGGACGTCGCGCTGCGGCTGGCGCGCGAGCGGGACGCGATTGTCGTTGTCGCCGTGCCGTTGCCGGAGGTCGACCTGACACTGTCGACGGTCGCGCGCAACGCCCCCGACTGCCTGCTGACCGATGTGGTCAGCGTGAAGGCGCCCGTTGTCGAGGCCGTGCGGCAGTTCGCCGGCCGGGCCCGGTTCGTCGGCGGACATCCGATGGCTGGGACATCGGCTTCCGGCTGGGCGGCGGGTTCGGCGGAGCTCTTCAAGGACGCGGCCTGGGTGCTGACGGTCGAGGACGAGACGGACCTGAGCGCGTGGCGCGAAGTGGCCCAGCTCGTCCTGGACTGTGGCGCCCAGCCGGTTCCGGCGTCCGCCGCGGCGCACGACGACGCCGTCGCGCGGATCTCGCATCTGCCGCACCTGCTCGCCGCCGTGCTCGCCGCGGTCGGCGCGGACTCCGGGATGCTGCCGCTGGCGCTCGCGGCCGGCTCGTACACCGACGGAACGCGCGTCGCCGGGACGCGGCCGGAACTCGTGCGCGCGATGTGTGAAGGCAACCGGGCTTCGCTGCTCGACGCCGTCGACGACGCCCTGGGACGCCTTGGCGCGGCTCGTGGGGCGTTGGCGTCGACGGGGTCACTCGGTGCGACCGTCGGGGCCGGTCATCGCGGCTGGCAGGCGCTGAACGAGTACCGCACCACCCCGCGCCCGGCGGGCCGGATCGACCTGTCCGCGCCCGACACCAGGGAGGCTTTGCTGGCCCTGGGCGCCCGCGGTGGCCGAATTGTCGGGTTGGAAGGGGACTTCGCGGTCACGGGCTAGCAACAAAGGTGTGATCTGGCTCCCAAATGTGCCTAGCTTGAGCCCGTGGAGCGTCGTCTGCTGCAACGAGCCGGGTACGTGGTCGGGGGTCTGGTGCTGGTCACCGGGGCCGTGGTCGCGCTGCGCAACTCCGACACGCCCACGTCGCAGAAGCCACCGCCCCCGCCGCCGGTCCAGACCACCGTCCGCGACTACGCCGACGAGGGCGTCCTCGTGCCGCAGCCGGGCGGGAAACCGGCGCCGCCCAAGGATCTCCGGGTGATCCCCGGCGCGGGCCGATTACAGGCGACCTGGACCCCGGACAAGGACGCGGCCGGCTACGAGGTCCAGGTGCACGGCGACCGGGTCGACCGGACCAAGCTGGTCATCGGGTCGGCCGCGCAGTTCGACAACATGCCGGGCGGCGAGTTCACCGTCTCGGTGCGGGCGGTGGACGGCTTCGGCCAGCGGTCCGGGTCGGCGACCCAGGACGGCCAGCCG
>CBIMJO010000736.1:0-5580 GCA_966244135.1 uncultured Actinocrispum sp.
TCATCCGGTCACGATCGCCTACCGGCAGCTGCCCGGTCAGTGTTGCCGCCGGGCGTTGGAACAGTTACCCACGGCCATCCGCGGATGAGTTGCCTCGTCGACCACGAAGCGTAGCGACCAGGTGAGCGCCGGGGTGTTGAGGGCCCGGAGATCGCTGAGCAGGACTTCGTCAAGGTCGATCACCTCCGAGGTGATCCCCAGCTCGGAGTCGGCCGAGAGTGTGCTCATGTCGGTTTGAATCTCCTCAGGATACGCGTGTCATACGAGGCTTCAGGGTCACATTCTGCGCTACATCGCTCATGAGACGACTCGACACACCGATGATCCTGTTGTACTCGCCCGTACCGGCACGCCGCTGATCACAGCCGCTGATTACGGTCTGTCACCATCCGTCGGCGTGCAAGGCCATCGGGAACACGCCGCGGACGACCGCCGGGTTCGCCGAAAGGCGATTGTCGATCCGGAACTCGGCTGTGCGAGCTGCGTCAAGTCACTCGAACGGCTTAATGCGACGGCCGTGCTTGTTCGGTATCCGCCGATCAAAGCGGTTCCGTGTCACGGAGTGGTGACGCCGGAAACATCAGGCAGAATGGGAGTCCATCGCTGTAAGGGGTTGAGTATGAGTACTGACGATCATTCTCCGGACCATGGTCATGCACCGTTCGTGGCGCCCGACTGGTGGATCTATCGCGGTACGGGCAACCCCCGGTTCGACGTCCACCTCGCTGAGGTACTTCCCCCGCCACCGCCGTGGCGTGCGTATGACGGACGGCTTCCGGAAAATGATGTACCACCGGCCGATGACCGTGAATCCGACCGCAGGCTGGGCGCCGAGGTTCACCTGTCAGAACGTCATGTCGACCTACACGAGGTCAACATGGTCAATGCGGCGCTGTTCCTGCGCCGTCCGCTGCTCGTCACCGGGAACCCCGGTACGGGGAAATCGAGTCTTGCGTTCCGGATCACACGGGAACTGCGGCTGGGTCGGGTGCTCAGATGGCCGATTTCCAGTCACACTGTGCTGAAATCCGGGCTCTACGAGTATGACGCGATCGGGCGGGCCGAAGTGATTGGCGCACGAAATGCGGCGTTCATGCGCGGAGCTGAAGCGCAGAACGGCGATGAACCCGCGGTCGGTGAATTTATCAGGCTGGGTCCGTTGGGCACCGCTTTCTTGCCGAGTCGGCTTCCGCGAGTTCTGTTGATCGACGAACTCGACAAAAGCGAGGCAGATTTGCCCAATGATTTGTTAAGCATTTTCGAGGATGGCGACTTCCGGATTCCCGAGCTGGAGCGGATTCGGAGCCGCGCCCCTCGGGCCACTGTGTTCACCCACGACCCGGGCGTCACCGCGATCGTCGAGGATGGACGGGTGGCCTGCCGCGCGTTCCCGATCGTGGTCATTACCAGCAACGGTGAGCGTGAGTTTCCGCCGGCGTTTCTGCGTCGGTGCTTGCAGTTGGAGATCGAGGCGCCGGATGCGGGCAAGCTCGCGGCGATCGTCGCCGGACACGTGATCGACCAGGACGGCAACCATCGCGATCGGTTGATCAAGGAGTTCCTCGATCGGAGTGAAGCGGCCGGTGGGCTCCCCACCGATCGTCTGCTTGACGCGATCTACCTGGCCACGTCCGGTGCGTACCAGGAGAACGACATTGCCTGGCCCCGGTTGATAGAAGCCCTCTGGCGAGGCCTCAACCAACAGTCCCTGATGCCGTGACGGGAAATAGTGCGGGCCAGATGACTTGGCGGAGACTGGCCAACAGTGAGCGAGTACGTCGCCACCGTTGTCGGACAGTCCGCGCAGGACCAAACCGCCGAACGGGATCTGCTGCATGTCCGGGCGGAGGCTTCCCGTCCTCCCTTATAAGCAGACCTGCGAGAATTTCCGACGTCGAAGTGACTGTGGTGGCCGATGACCATACCGGACACACGACGGCCGATTGACTTTGCTGAAATGGTGGACACTAGGCCGTCCGTGGCGAGCCGTTGGCGCCAGTTCGCCATGTGCCTGACACAGCTCGTAATTCCGAGGTGCGTTCCAGGGTATGTAGATCCGAATGTCGGACACAGCTCGGGTTTCTGCGTGGTGGTGCGATAGGGCGCCAGCACGCGAGGACGGGAACGTGCCTGCTCACCGACCGTTTGTCCTAGCGGTCACAGATGGAGTCAATGACTGCCAGCGGTGGTGTCTGTCTGCCGGTTGCAGGCGCCGCGGAGTCGGACAACACGTGTCGGCGTTACTCCGCCGGAGCGCAGGCGTGGCCGAAATCCCCTAGGCATAGCCAGCACCGCCGGCCGCTAACCGCAAATGGCTGTTTAGCTCGATGGTCGACGTCATCGGTACCTTCCTGGCCCTGAGAAATCCACACCACCTTCCACGAGGCAATCTTCCTGCTGAACCATCGAGGGCGAGTTGGTTCTGCAGAAACCTCGCCGTCATCGCCGCCGTCCTTGTCCTCGCCGTCCGCTTCCACTGCTCACAGTGTGCGCTGGCCCGAACGGGTCACGTCGACTCGATCCGTGTGCCTGTCGTCATGACACAACGTTGGACGATTCCTTTACGTGCAAAGGTCGAAATATCCAGCGGCAAGAAAGGCGAAGCTCCCGCCACCTCCTTCTTGATGGGGCTGGGTCAACTGGCCGCCGGCGGCTCATAATCGTCACCATCAGCTTGACGATTGACTACAGCGGTTCTCGAGGAGGGATGCGTTGTTGCCCGTGTTGCCGGCAGAGCATCGCACGATCGTGCTGGTCGACGTCGCCGGATTCACCGGCCCGGCAAGGACCTTGGCACATCAGGCTGGCGTGCAGAAGGCGCTGTACCAGGTTCTGCAGGATGCTTTTGCCGAATCAGGTATCCCGTGGTCCTCATGTCTCGTGGAGGACCGAGGGGACGGCGCCATGATCTTGATCCCACCAGATGTGTGCAAGAACCTGCTCGTCGACCAGTTGCCCGACCGGATCGTCGCGGGGCTGCGCCGATACAACTCGGACAAGACGAAGGCCGTGCAGGTCCAACTTCGGATCGCGCTGCACTTCGGCGAAGTGCATGAGAATGAGAACGGGGTGGTCAGCCAGGCGGTCAACTTCGCATTCCGGATCCTGGACGCCTCGGCGGCGAAATCCGCGCTGGAGGAGTCCGTCGAGCTGGTCGCGTTCATCGCGTCGGATCCCTTCTACCAGGAGGTGATCTCGCAGGACCCGGCCGCCGACCCGGCCTATTACACACCAATCCCGGTCGAAGTCAAGAACGCCTCGACCGTGGCGTGGCTGCGGCTCCGCGGCGGGCTTGCCACCGCGCCCGTCCGTGCCGTCGAGCTGGCCGGACCGCCGCGACCCGCCGACGGTGCGCTGCCGGTTCTGTCCCCGGAGCTATCCGACGGCCTTTACGATCTGTTGTGCGAGGTGACTGTGCAGCACATGCCGACACTGGTGCGCCGGGTGGCCGGCCCGGGCGCGCAACTACCGCGCAGCGCCAACGCGTGGGATGTCTTCGTCGAGCTGAGCGACGTCAACGCCGGACCGGACGGGGTGCCGCCGGTCCTGATCTACTTGGCGATGCTGGCCGCCCAGCTGACGGGGGACGACCGGGCGGCGCTGGTCGAGCTAGTCCGCCGGGAGGCCGCGCGGCTGCGGCTTGAGCCTAGGCTGCGGGCCCGGATCGGGCCGGCCGTCCCGGTGCCCGAACGGCCGACGTTGCACCTGCTCATCGCGTTCGAACCGGTCGGCATCGAACCGTCCCGCTGCCGTCTGTCGTACTGGCGGCAGGACGATCCGGCGCAGTGGGGTCCCCCGGCCCGCACAGATCTCGGTGAGGTGGCGGTCACGGATCTCGAACAGCGGGTGGACCAGTTGATCCTGGACGTGGAAGAGGCCTGGTGTGACAAGTCGGTCAATGTCGTGGTCGAGTTTCTGCTGCCCCGCAGTCTGCTGGGCCTTGGCGTGCACGAATGGCGTAAGGACCGGCAGTCCGGTAACCCCAGGCCGCTTTGTTTGGACTACACGATCGTGTCGCGGAGTCTTGAGCGGATGCGGACCCGGTATTGGCACCGGGTGTGGCATGATCGCTGGCGCTCGCTGGTGGCTGACCCGTCACCGCAACGTGTCTATTTCGGCGTATCAGCCGACCGCGAACGGCCGTATCACGTTGACTCCCAGTTGAGCGATCCTCAATGGGTGTCAATGGTGCTGTCTGTTACTCCGGGGCCCGAACAGAAGTCGGGCCTGGGGACAGATGAGTTCGCCGCTGCGATCCAAAGCGGTCTGCCAGTGCTCATCTGGCATCCGCACGTGTCACCCGTGGTGCTCCGCGAAGTGGTTACCGGCTTGCTCGACGGCTCTTACCTCACCGAACTGCCCGAACGTGTACGGGCTGCGCAGCGTACATTCCTTTCATCACCCACATCGGCTAATCTCACCCATTCTCTGGGGCTGGTGGTACTGTGGGACGACGCGGAACGACTAGTGCCGATCGAACAAAGTTTCAGTTCCACCGCCGCAAAGGATTCGGCGGATGAGCGCTAACGAGTATTCTACAGGACTGTGGGGAAACGGGTATGCGTCGTTCGTCGCATCCGATTGGTGGGCCTGTCAAGGCATCGGCTGTCCTCGGTCCGATGCCCATCTCGATGAGATGTTTGCCCCGTGGCCTGGCGTCGGGAAGTTGAGGCTAGCATTCCGGGTAGCCAAGGAACTGTGGCTGAGGCAGAGCTTGGGTGACCTATGTCCAGCTGCGCTGCGCTGAAATCCGCGCTGTACGAGTACGATGCGATCGGTCGGGTCGAGGCGGTTGGCGCGCGAAATGCTGCAGCGATCCGCGGGGTCGACCCGAAAAATGTCGAGGAGCCTGCCGTTGGCGACTTTGTAGGCCAGCGCCTTTGGTGGCCGTGGTTTATGTCGACCAAACTGTCGCGCGGTGTTGATGTTCAGCAAGTTCGACAAAAGCGAGGCGGATTTGCCCAAGGAGCTACCGAACACTTTTGAGTATGGCGACTTCCGGATTCTCGAGCTGGAGCGGATCCGCAGCTGCGCACCCCGGACGACCGTGTTCTTTCACGATTCGGGCGTAACCGCGGTCGTCGTTGAGGGCGATCGCGTCGGACGCCGTGCGTTCCAGCTCATCGTCACCACTAGCAATACCAAGCGTGAGTTTCCGCGAGCGTTTCTGCGCCGGTGCTTGCAGTCGGAGATCGAGGCGCCGGATGCGGGCGAGCTCGCGGCGATCGTCGCTGGACACGTGATCGACCAGGACGGCTACCATCGCGATCGGTTGATCAAGGAGTTCCTCGATCGCAGCGAAGCGACCAGCAGCCTGCCCGCTGGCCTTTTGCTGGACGCGGTCTACCTGGCCACATCCGGTGCGTACAGAGAGAACGACATTGCGTGGCCACGGCTCGTCGAGACATTCTGGTGGGGGCTGAACGACCAGCTCATGGTGCCGTGACGTCATGGCCCAGCCAACTGGAGTTCCGCGATCTCGGCCTGATCGGCCGTCGTCATCCTCGGATGCCCGATCGCTGCCGTCGGCGCGACATCCCGCGCCGCTGAGCGCGGGCTCGGCTACTTGGTGGGAGCTGG
>CBIMJO010000737.1:0-5577 GCA_966244135.1 uncultured Actinocrispum sp.
GGCGGGCTTCGCGGGCGGTGAGGTAGGTGTCGGGGCCGATGAGGATGCGCTCGTCGAGATCCTTCACCAGATCGGCATAGGAGATGGTGATGGCGACCGGGGTGCGTAGCCCGTTCTTGGTGGGCTGGGTGGGGCACTGGGCGGCCATCCGCAACGTCTCCACGAAGGCGTCGGCGGTGCGTTCGGCCTGGCCCCGGTCGTCGGCAGGGTCGGTGGGGCGTTGTTCGCCTTTGCGGATCACGGGGTGGAGTAGGTGGGCGTCTTCGGCGGGGAGGTGGCCGCGGAAGTCGATGCCGCCGTCGCGTCGGTTGCGGGTGTGCAGCATGCGGGCGGGCTGGGCGGGTTCTGGGTCTGGTGGGGGTGGGCCGTCGGGGTCGACGATGGCGCGGACCCGGGTGCCGAAGCGGGCCAAGGCGTTCGGGTCGTCCTCGGCGGCCTGGGCGACCATGGTGGACTCGGCCAGGGCGAGTTTCTCGGGCTCCAAATCGGGCAGGTCTTTGAGGGTTTTGCGGATGACGTCCACGGCCTCGGACCCGATGTCTCCGGCGGCCAGCGCAGAAGCGGTCGAGGGGAGGGCGGGGTCGATGACCGAGCCGGTGGGTGTGATGGTGGGGAACAGTGCTTCAGCTTGGGCCAGGCGGAGCTTGGCTTCCTTGGGGGAGATCCGTAGCGCGTGGATCATCAACGCCACGGTGTTGGAGTAGCCTAGTTCGGTGGCGACCGACTGGCCGTTCATGTGGGCCACGAGTTCGAGGCGGGCGTGGTGGATCTGCCGGGCCTGGGCTTCGAATGACTGCAGGGCAGCGACCATCTCTTCTTTTGTTTTATTCCAGTAACTTCCGCTGCCTTGCATGATTCCATAGTACCGGCCAGAGGTCTGGATTTCCGCTCCATGCAGGGCCTTCACTGATGTGGGTGACGCACGATCGCGAAGCGTCACGGCCCCCTCTCCTCTGGGTGGCGCTGCCGCGCGGCGAGCGCTCTTTCCCCACCAGTCAAAGCTAACCGAACATACGACAGTTCGGAAACTCGTAAGGCACGTCCTCAGGCACATCAAGCAGCGCACTGTCATCAACAGGCTGGTAGCCCAGCTCGGCCCGCGCATTGCTGATGTCCCAACGGGCTGGAGTATTGGCCGAGACTCCGAAGTAGACACCGAACCCGACTTCGGCGGTCAGCGCGGCCAGCACGAGGTGGCGGGCATCGCGATCGGACAGCCGCATGTCGGAAAACCGTGGCCCGGCAAGGGGATAGCCGGTCGAGCCCAGCCGGAGGCAGATCACCGACACGCCGTACCGCTCGGCATGACGACGGCCGAGTTGCTCCACGGCGACCTTGCCCTCCCCATAGGCGCAACACGGCGAGGGTGTCCACTCCGGACTGATCAGCTCTGCGCCGCGCCGGTGGTACAGACCCATCACGTGTACCGAGCTGGCCAGCACGATCCGCGGCACCCGGTCCTCGCATGCCTGGAGCAGGATCTCGGTGACAGCGACGTTCCGCTGGTATGTCGTGGTCCAGTCCCGTCCCGGGCTGGGATCCGCGGCCAGGTGAAGGATCGCGTCGGCGCCGCGGACGGCTTCGGCGGCCTGCCGGGGGTCGGACAGGTCCAGCTGGTCCGCGCCGGGCCGCACGTCCACCAGACGGGTGTCCGGTGGCAGGGCCGGCCGCAGCACCGCCGCCACGCGGCCCAGGCCGCCGGTCACGATGAGCATCCGCACCTCTCGCAGGGAATTTGAACCCAGGGTATCCGGCACGAGTACCTTCGACGGGTATGGACCGTGAGAAGGTCACGTTGACCGGCGCGCCCGAGACAATGCTCGCCACGCTCTACGGGCGCGCTGTCGACAGCCGCCGGCCGCAGTCGGTGCTGCACGACCATGCCGCGGCCGAGGCCGTCTCGCGGATCGACTACGACTTCCGCAAGACCAAGATGAACACCACCAGTTCGGTCGGCGTCGCCATCCGCGCCAAGCTCCTGGACACGTGGACCGCGTCGTTCCTGGCGGCCAACCCCTCGGCGACCGTGCTGCACCTCGCGTGCGGCCTGGACACGCGGGCACAGCGCATCGCCCCGGGCCCGTCGGTGCGGTGGTTCGATGTGGACTATCCCGATGTGGTGTCGTTGCGCTCCAAGCTCTTGACGCCGCCCGACGGGGACTACCACCTCATCAGCTCGTCGGTGACCGAGCCGTCGTTGCTTTCGGATGTGCCCGCGGACCGGCCCACCGTCGCCGTCTTCGAGGGCCTGACGATGTACCTGACCCAGGACGAAGGCCAGGACCTGATCCGCCGGATCACCTCCCATTTCCCGAGCGGGCAGCTGCTGTTCGACGTCTACGGGACCCTGGGCATCAAGCTCCAGAAACTCGTGCCCGCGGTCCGCAACGCCAATGCCACCCTGCACTGGGGCGTGGACGGCCCCGGCGAGATCCTGGCCCTGCACCCGGGAATGCGCTGCCTCGACGACCGGCGCAGCACCGACCTGCCCGACCTCGACAAGCTCCCGTTCCTCGGCCGCCTCAACCTCAAGCTCGTCGACCGCATCCCCAAACTGCGTGATGTCGGCCGGATCATGCGCTTCGAGTTCTGATCCGGCCGGACGGTCACACGAGCGACGCGGTCAGCCCGCCGTCGAGGACGTAGTGGCTGCCGGTGATCCACGACGCCCGGTCGGACGCGAGGAAGGAGGCGACCTCGGCGATGTCCTGCGGGGTGCCCAGCCTGCCCTGCTTCATGGCCACGAGGTCGCCGAACGGGATCTGGGTGGCCGCCTCGAAGTCGGGGACGAGCCGTTCGACCATGGCCGTGTCGGCGAAGCCCGGGCAGACCGCGTTGACCCGCACGCCCGACGCCCGCATCTCCACCGCGGCGACCCGGGTCAGCTGGATGACCGCGGCCTTCGTCGCGCAGTAGGAACCCAGCAGCGGGCTGCCGCCGATGCCGGCGATCGAGGCGATGTTGACGATGTTGCCCTTGGCGGCCACCAGATGCGGGATCGCCGCCTTCATCGCCACGAACGTGCCGCGCACGTTCACCGCGAAGATCTTGTCGAAGCTCTCGGTGGACTGCTGCAGCAACGGCGACGACACCTCGATCCCGGCGTTGTTGACCAGCACATCGAGGCCGCCCAGCAGGTCGACGGTCTGCTGGATGGCGGTCTGCACCTGGCCCTCGTCGGTGACATCGCAGTTGGCGACACCGGCGGCGCCGACCTCGTCGGCCGACTGCTTGGCCCAGTCGGCGTTGATGTCGCTGACCACGACCCGGGCGCCCCGCTCGATGAACAGGGCCGCGATGGCCTTGCCGATCCCGGCGCCGGATCCGGTGACGAAGACCCGCTTTCCCTGCAGTTCGGACATTTTCCGCTTCCTCTCAGCTGGCGTCGACCTTGGGCAGGATCTCTTCTTTGAGGCGCTTCATGTCGTCGAGCGTCTTGGCCACCGGCACGTCCTGGAACGGCGGCCACAGCAACGGCATCGTCAGACCGGCCTCCTTGTAGCGCTTGAGGATGTCGGTGATCTGCGCGGCCGACCCGGCGAGCAGGTTGGTGCCCTTGCCCAGCGGCGTCCGGTCCATGTCCTGGTCGGTGATGACGAACCAGATCATGCTGCAGATCTCGAGGTCATCCACCGAGCGCGGCGTGTCGAGGGCCTCGAGCGCTGGATCTCGGTTCGCCACCGCTGGATGTCCTCGGGCGAGTCCTGGATCCCGATCCAGCCCGACAGGTTGTACTTCGCGATCCGGCTGGCCGAGCGCTTCGGGTCCTTGAGGCCGCTGAAGAAGATCGGCGGGTGCGGTTTCTGCACCGGCTTGGCGCCGAACCCGCTGCGCTGGAAGTCCGCGAACTCGCCGTGGTACTCGAACAGGTCGTTGGTCCAGATGCCCTGCATGATCTCGAGCGTCTCGCGCACGTGCTTGTGCCGCTTGGGAAAGATGTGCGCGGCGCTGGCCGCGGCGAACTCCTCGGGCATCCAGCCGGAGCCGACGGCCACGTTGAGCCTGCCGCCGGAGAGGTGGTCGATGGTGGCCAGCTCCGCGGCCAGCACGCCCGGCGCGCGGTAGGGCGTGTCGATGATGCTCATGCCGATGCGTACCTTCGACGTCTTCGCCGCCAGCCACGGGATGAGCGGCATGCCCTGCAGGAACTCGCCGCGGGAGCTCACCGGGAGCCCTTTGGGGAACCCCTCGATCATGCCGAAGGCGTACTGCATCTCCGCGGTGTCCGAGGTCTCCGGGACGATGACCCGGTCGAGGGTCCAGACCGAGTCGAAGTCGAGGTCCTCGGCCAGGCTGGCGAGGTCCTCGAGCTCCCGCACGGTGACCTTGTCGCGGAAGTTCGGGAGGTAGAGCGCGAGCTTCATGGTGGCCTCCTCGCTGCTGGGTGGCTCAGCCACCGGTGAGTACGGAACGGATCTCGGTCTTGAGGACCTTGCCGACGGTGGAGCGGGGCAGCTCCGGCCAGATCTCGATCTGCTTGGGCGCCTTGACGCTGCCGATGCGCTGCTTGACGAAGGCGATCAGGTCGTCGACGTCCAGGTCGGTGCCGGGCTGGAGCTGGACGACGGCGGTGACGCGTTCGCCCCACTTGTCGTCGGGTAAGCCGATCACGGCGCAGTCGCGGATGGCGTCGTGGGCCATGACCGCCTGTTCGACCTCGGCGGAGTAGACGTTGAACCCGCCGGTGATGACCATGTCCTTCGCGCGGTCGACGATGTGCAGGTAGCCCTCGTCATCGAGGAAACCGATGTCGCCGGTGTGGTGCCAGCCGTGCGCGGAGGCCTCCGCCGTGGCCTCGGGGTTGCGGTAGTAGCCGGCCATCACCAGCGAGCCGCGCACACAGATCTCACCGCGTTCGCCTTGTGGCACATGCTTTCCCGACTCGTCCAGGATCGCCACCGTGACGAACGGCGACGGTCGGCCCGCAGACGACAGCCGTCCAGTGTGGACGGTTCCGTCCGGGCGGCGGTGCTCCGCGGGCGACATCGTCGAGATCATCATCGGCGCCTCGGACTGGCCGAACAGCTGTGCCATCGGCCCGATCCGGTCGAGGGCCTCGGCCAGCCGGGCCGTCGACATCGGTGCCGCGCCGTACCAGAAGCACTGCAGGGACGACAGATCCGTGTGATCCAGCGCCTCATGGCCGAGCACCATGTAGATCAGCGTCGGCGGCAGGAACGTGTGCGTGACCCGGTGGCGCTCGATGAGCTCCAGGAACCGGCCGACGTCCGGCTTGGCCATGATCACGACCTCGCCGCCACGGGCCAGGACCGGGAAGCACAGGACACCGGCCGCGTGGGTCAGCGGTGCCAGGGCCAGGTACACCGGGCGCCCTTCGAAGGGATAGCTCATCAGCGTGATCGCCGACATCACCTCGAGGTTGCGGTCGGTGAGCATGACCCCTTTCGGGCGTCCCGTGGTTCCGCCGGTGCCGACCAGGGCGACCACGTCTCCCGGCGGCTCGGCCTCGGCGGCGGGATCGTCCTTCGCGGCGGCGAGCCAGTCGTGGAACCCCGGTGCGCGTTCGTCGCCGTCACCGAGCCTGACCAGTGTGGTCAGCTTCGGCAGCTTCGGGAC
>CBIMJO010000738.1:0-5574 GCA_966244135.1 uncultured Actinocrispum sp.
CAAACCTCCGCCGACGCCCTCAGCACGACCACCCAAGTTCCCCGAAACAAGCCGGGCCTTGGCGACCCTCGCCATCCCAGCCCCAAAACCATCCGTGACCCAGACCGCGCCCCTTCGCCTTCCCTGCCTCAAAACCATCCCGGACCCGGAACCAACCCCAGTCACGAGCACCCGAAGCGCCCCTCGACTCGCTCCGCCCCAAAGACCACCCTCGCCTCCGGCCCCCCGAAATCCAGCGTACCGGCCCCCACCGACAATCCCGGCGCCCCAGCGCCAACCCCCTGTGGACAACACCACCGCCCTGTGGACAACACCGACAACACCGGCCACCATCACCCCGGAGACAGCAACCGCCACTGCTGCATCCAGTCCGTCGAACACCCCACCAGCTTCAACGGCGTCCCCACCCCACCCGACTGTGACTGCTGCAAACACATGTCCCCGCGAGCAGCGAGATGCAGCCTGTCCCATTGCACAGTCCCGTCATGCCAATGGGGTTCCTCCAGCCACAACTGCTCCGCACTGTCATCGCACCCGGCCCACACGATGTCCCCCGCCGCGCTGGTCAAACAACGCACACCATCGGGTGTATTGCCGCGCAAGGTCATCAGGCAGCTGGAGAACGAGTCGGACGGTGTCGCGGGCTGGTAGCGCGCCCCGATGACGGTCGCCCCGCGGACCACACCCATCCGGGGCCGGTCCTGGTTGTTGATGACCATGCTGCTGTGGTGGTTGAGCACCGTGAACCCGTCCCCTTGAGCAGGGCAGGGGATGCTCGAATCAACCGATGGTGTTGTGTTCAGCCACAAGCCGACACCCACAAGTGCCACAACAACCACAGCGGCGGCCAGAAACAACAAGCGGCGGTGACGGCGGCCAGAACAGGAGTGGTGCCGCACGCGGGTGTAGGCAGCCTGCCACGACACGCGGTCCGCACTGGACAGTTGCGCCATCACGCTGTCCCACTGGTCGGCGGTGGGCAGCCCGGCAGGGACTTCGACCCCTGTCCCCGCCAGCCAGTCCAGGGCCGCTCGCAGTTCCGCCCTGTCGCACACCAGGTTGAGGTCCGGCGGCGGATCGGGCACCGCCGGAACGGGGTCCGCGGGGGTGACGGGGGTGCCGAGAGACACGACTATCCCGGTCCGGGACGCGAGCCACCCGTAGACCTGCCGTTCGATCTCGTCCGGCGCGTCCTTGCGATGTCTCAGGCAGGCCCGGACGTAGGCCTCGACGAAGTCCTGCCCCGGCAATGAGGTCGGCCGCTTGTCGTTGAGGAACTCCGACAGGGTGGATGGGTGCAGCCGTGGGCCCTTGGTGTGCTTGACGGCGCGGATCATGTCCGCCGCCGCGGGGCTGCCGACCTCGGTCCGCAGATCCCGCAGCCGCTGCCGGAACTCCTGCACCAGCCTGGCCGATGACACCTGGTGATCTCGCACAGTCACTCCCCGGAAAGTGCTTTCCACCTGCGTTCGAGACGCCGAACTCGACGGGCGTTCGAGCCAACGGTAGCGGAGTGTGTTCCCACCGAACGGCTGAACCGGTGTCCTTCGTCCGGAGCAATGCCGACCAGAAGGGACTCACCGTGGCTTCCATCTCCGAGGTGAAGAACGCGCTCGCGCGAGCCAATGCCCAGTCCAGCGAAGGGGCCCAGGCCCTGGGCCGGTCGTCCGCCAAGATCGACGAGGCGATGTCCACCCTGGCGGTCGCCGCGGACGGCACCGGGCACGCGCTGATCGGCCAGGCCCGGTCCGCGCTGGCACAGGCCAAGGAGAGCATCGCGGCCGCCGGCCGGGCGATCGCCCAGTCGCAGGAATCGGCCCAGCGCTACGCGAAGTCGATCTGATGAACGAGTACCTCGCGATCCTCGATCGGGTGCATGACGAGCTGGCTCTGGCCCGCGGCAGTGTGCGCGCCCGCCGGGGTCAGGCCGTCATCGCCGCGGATCCGACGCTCCCCGTTCGGTTGAGCGCGTCCGTCGATCAGGTGATCTCTGTCCTGAACGGCCAAGTCACCATGCAGACCGCGGCCGGCTGGGACCGGGTCACCGAGTTCGCCGACTGCCCCGGGCCGGTGCGGTTCGGCACCGCACGGGTGGGGATCGGCGACGGCCGGTGCGCGGACGTGCCGGTGCTGGTCCCGCTGCTCGGTGCCGGGCACGTGGTGATCAACCCGCCCGATCCGGCGGCCGTGGGCACGCTCGTGCCGCAGTGCGCCGCCGAGATCAGCGCGATCGTGGACAACCTCGTGCTGCGCGCGCTGGCCAGCACCGCACCGGCGTCATTGCTGGTCATCGGCGACCGGTTCATGCCGTCCTTCCTGGACCGCGACGACGTCTACGAGCACCGCCTCGCATTCGACATCGACCCGGTCGCGCCCGGCCAGATGGACAATCTGCTGGCCCGGCTGACCGACGACGTCGAACGGATCCAGCGCTCCCCCGGCCGGGCCGAACCGTGGCGGCTGGTGATCCTGTCGGGGCTCGGCGCCGTGCTCAGCGAGCAGCACATGGAGGAGCTCGGCTGGCTGCTGCGCACCGGGCCGGGCTGCGGGATCCACGCCATCCTGATCGACACCCCGCCGCCGCCCGGGATCCCGGCCGAGACCATCCATGTCAGCCCGCGCAGGATCCGCTGCTCCACCGCCGGTCCGTTGCTCGAGGTGCGGCCCGACGGCGTGCCGTTGCCGGGATCGCCCGCGATGGTCGCGCTGGACGAACGGTTCAAGCAGGGCGGTCTGTCCGCCGCCGAGCTGCTCGCGGGCGACTGGTGGACCGAGTCGTCTCGCGACGGGCTGGCCGCGTTCATCGGCGACGTCGGCGGTGTGGCCGAGCAGGTGAGCCTGGCCGACTCGCCGCCGCACGCGCTGATCGGCGGGCCGAGCGGGTCGGGCAAGACCAACTTCATCTACGCCCTGCTGTTCGGCCTGGCCACCCGGTACAGCCCGGACGAGGTCGAGTTCTGCCTGATGGACTTCAAGGAGAGCGTGTCGTTCTCGTCGCTCGCACCCGGCGCCGACTGGCTGCCGCACGCCCGGCTGATCGGCGTGAACATCAACCAGGACCGCGAGTTCGGCCTGGCCATGCTCCGCCACCTGCGGGAGCGCCTGCAGACCCGGTCCGCCGCGGTGAAACGCGAAGGTGCCCACGATCTGGCCGGACTGCGGCGGGCCGACCCGGATGGGCGCTGGCCGCGGGTGGTCGCGATCATCGACGAGTTCCAGGTGCTGCTCGCCAGCCACGACTCGCTCACCGAAGAGGCGGCGATGCTGCTGGAGGACCTGGCCCGGCGCGGGCGATCGTTCGGAATCCACCTGGTTCTGTCCAGTCAGGACGTTTCCGGGATCGAGGCATTGTGGGGCCGCCCGGCTTTGGTGGCACAGCTGACTTCGCGGATCGCATTGCCCGGCGCAGTGCGGATCCTGGCCGATGACAACCCCGCCGCCGCGGGCTTGCCGAAGCACCACGCGATAGTCAACTCGCAGTCGGGTGTCCGGGGCGGTGACCGCCGGGTCCGGATCCCGCACTTCGACGACTCCCTGCGTTCCTCGGTGAAGTCCCGGTTGTGGGAGCGGCGAAGGCCTGACCTGCCCGCGCCGGCGGTGTTCGACGGCGATCAGATCCCCGTTCTCGCTGAGTCCATCGCCTTCCAGTCGCTCGCGCCGACCGCCGCGGATCACCGAATCATGGTGCTGGGCAAGAGCTTCGACGTCACCGACCGCGCCGCACAAGCGACGCTGACGAGTGCGCCCGGCCGAAACCTCGCGGTCATCGGCACCCGGATCGATGAAGTACGCGGAGTCCTTGGCGCTGCGGCTGTTTCCGTCGCCCGTCAGTGCGCTCAGGGCGATGCCCGGTTCACTGTGCTGGCCGGGAGTGATGCGACGGATCTCCGTGACCTCATCGCAAGCCAAGGACATCAGGTCGAGTACGTGGACCGTCCGGACATCCCGGCCTTTCTCCGCAAGGTGACCGCGGATGCCGTGCGGCACTACATCGTGTTCGCCGGAGTGGACGCGGCCGCCGGTGTGTTGCGCGCCGATGGCGGGCACGAGGTGCTGCGGCAGGTTCTTCTCGACGCTCCGGAGACTGGTGTGCACCTGCTGGGCTGGTGGCGCAGTGCCTACCGGCTCAAGGAGGATCTGTCCGAGTTCGGGTCGCATGTGGACGATCTGGCCGGCGTGTGGGTCGCGCTGGACGTCCAGGGCGACGAGCTGTCCGGCCTGCCCGGGGCGGACATGGTCCGCTGGCATCCGCGTCCGTGGCGAGGGCTCTGGTTCGACCGGGCCGCGCACAGCCGCCCGCTTCCGCTGATCCCGTTCGCTGGGGAGACCCGATGACCTTCGACGACTACCGGCAGGCCATGACGTCCCTCGGCGCTGCCGACGAGGTCGCCCTGGTGGACCACCGCGTTGAGGAACTCTGGGCGCGGGCGGTCGGCACCGCGTTGCCCGCCCTGGACGACGAGGCGCTGGCCTCGGTGCCGGCGACCGTGACGCCGAACCTGTCCGCGCCGGCGAACCTCGACGTCGCCGGGCACCTCGACCGGGTGGAGGGATTCATCAACGGTGACAAACCACCGCCGGGTGCCCGGCCGCGCCGGCCCGGGTTGGTGTGGCTGGGCGCCTGCGTTTTGTTCGCCCTGCTGCTCGGCGTGACCGTGCGAGGATTGACTGTCGTCCCGGCGTTCGTCCCGGCCATCGCGACCGGGTTGCTGCTGGCGGCTTTCGGCCCCGGCCGGGTTCCGGGCTGGATCTGGGCGATCGGGCTGATGCCGTTGGCGCTCCTGCTCACCAGCGGCTCTCCGCCCAAGGCCGAGCTTCCCGTTGAGCCGCAATGGTTTCTTGGCGTGATCTTCGTGGCGCTCATCCACGGGTTCGCCCGGGTCATGTCCACTTCGGACGTCCCCGGCTCGCGGCGGCCGTTGGAGCTGGAGGTGGTCGCGTGCACGATCGGGGCGGCGACCGGCCCAGACGCGGCGATCCTGATCGCCGCCGCGCTGCTCGGGTTGTTCCGGCGCCGCACGTGGACATGCTGGGTCGCGATCGCCGCCGGGACACTGTTGTTGTTCATCGCCTTCCGTGACGGCATCGAGTGGGCTCATCCAGTGGTGCTGGTCGCGTTCATCGTGCACTGGGTCCGCGCGTTGCTCAGCGACGCCTGGAAGGAACGCCTCACCAGGACCGAGATCATCCTGTCGATCGCCGGAAGGCTCGGCAAGGCCGGGTACCGGGCGATCCAGCGGTCGGCGCCCGCGCTGCCCACGGTCTCGTTCAATGGCCCGCCAGAACCGCCACAGCCCAAGAACGACAAGTACCCAGACGGCCAATTCGGCAGGTACTGCAACAGGTGCCACGGCGAGACACCTCACGTTTCCGGTGGGTTCTCCATGCCCGTGTGCGTGCAGTGCGGGAGCCGCGCGGCCGGCGGCAGCCGCGGCGACCGCACTTTCCAGAACTACTGCGCCAACTGCGGCGGCCAAACCCCACACACCACCCACGGGTGCGTTGTGTGCAGCAGGTGACCCCCATGGCATCCATGGCCGAAGTCGCCGCTCAGCTCCTCACCACCATCAACCA
>CBIMJO010000739.1:0-5574 GCA_966244135.1 uncultured Actinocrispum sp.
GACAGGCGCACCTCGATCCAGGACACCTCGCCGCCGAACTCCCAGGTCGCGGCGAAGCTCTTGGGCGGGTCGCAACGCTCGACGACGCCACCCGCGTTGCCCTCGAACTGGTACTTCCCGCCCACCCGCAGCTCGCCGCTGATCGGCAGGAACCATCGCGGGATGCGCTCGATGTTCGTGCACGCGTCCCACAGGTCGTCGATGTCCGTGTCGTACGCCTGGCTGAGGGTCATCACCCGGGCCTCGCCGGCGTCCAGCGTGCGGTTGCCGAGCGTGCGGCGCACGGCGTTGATCTGTTCGGTCACGTCGATCATGCGAAGAAACTACAGGCGCGGCTTATATAAGTCAAATTCGATGGAAGATCGTGTCGAACGCCCGCGCACGGCTCCGACTCAAGCGCGAACGAAGGGAGCGAGCACATGAAGTACATGCTGCTGATGACCGCGAACGTGAAGGCCTTCGACGAGATGGACCAGACCTGGTCGCCCGAGGCCATCAAGGCGATGGTCGAGTTCATGGGCCGGCTCAACGAGGAACTGGCCGCGGCCGGTGAGCTCGTGGACGTCCGGGGGCTGACGCACCCGAACGAGGCGAAGATCGTCCAGGCCCAGCAGGACGGCGACCCGGTGGTGACCGATGGCCCCTTTCCCGAGGCCAAGGAGTTCCTCGCCGGGTACTGGGTGCTCGACGTCGCCACCGAGGCCAGGGCGATAGAGATCGCGGCACGGATCTCCTCGGGTGACGGAACCTTCCCGGTCTACACCCCGCTCGTCGTGCACCCGGTCGGCGAGGCGCCCCAGCTGTGACGTGGTGGGGTGATTCGCGCCGGCTCACCCCACCACAGGTTCTCCTAGCGACGCAGACCGTCGGTCAGGGCCGTGATCGCCACAGCCGCCGTAGGTAGAAACCCAGCGCTCGTTCAGGGCCTTGATCAGCTCACCGTTGGACGTGTCGCCGTCCAGCGACCAGATCATCGCCCCGCCGAGCCGGCGGTCGTTGATGTAACGGGCCTTGCGCTTCATCTCCACCGCGTCGTCGTAGTTCCAGAACGTGGTGCCGTCGAAGATCCACGCGTGACCGGAGGTGTTGTCCCGGTACACCTTGAACTTGCTGCCCGGCGCGGTGACCAGGTCCTTCAGTGCCTTGAAGTCCTCGGTCCCCGGGTCGAAGCGGCTGGGCGCCGCACCGGTCGCGGGCTGGAACAGACCGTTGTCCTGGTTGGTCACACCGGTCCAGCCGTGCCCGTAGAACGGCACACCCACCACGATCTTGTCGCGCGGCGCACCACGCTGCAGCAGGGCGTCGACCGCGGTCTGCGTCGAGAAGTTCGCCTTGGTCGGGTCCGCGGCGGGCGACCGCAGCGACGACTGCTGGTTGGTCAGCGGCTCCCACGTGCCGTGGTAGTCGTAGCCCTGGACCGTGGCGAACGTCAGCAGCGCGAACACCTTGGCGGTCTCGAAACCGAGGTCCAGCTTGGCCGGGCTGGCCGTCAGGAACGCGGTCAGGTCGTAGGACTTGCGGGTGAAGAACCCGAGCTTCGCGAACTGGATGCGGTACTCCAGCAGCAGCTTGGTGAAGTTCTGCTTGTCCTCCGGCCGGATGACGTTGCCGGTGTTGCCGTCACTGCCCGGCCATTCCCAGTCCAGGTCGACGCCGTCGAAGATGCCGGCGGCCGCCCCGGCGGGTTTGCCCGGGATGTTGCCCTTGATCCACATGTCGATGCAGGACTTCACGTGGGCCGCGCGCGACGCGGGCGTCAGCACGGCGTCGGAGAAGTACTTCGACCCGGTCCAGCCGCCGAGCGAGATGTTCACCCGGAGCCTGGGGTACTTCTGCTTGAGCAGGCGCAACTGGTTGAGGTTGCCTTTGAGGACCTGGGTGTCCGCATCGGCCTTGCCGTTCACGCTCTGCTCGGCCGGGAACGGGCGGTCGAAGTCCGCCCATGCGTCGGCGCTGACACAGCCGCCCTGCGCGTCGAGGAAACCGAACGCGTAGTTCAGCGTGGTCAGCCTGGCCGCGGAGCCGCTGTCGACCAGGTTCTTCAGCGGCACGTTGCGGGCGTAGATGCTCCACTGCGTGTAATAGCCGACGGTGCGCGCACCGTCCTGTGGGTGTGCCTGCGCCGCGGACGGCACGACAACTCCCATAAGCGATAAGGCGCCGGCCAAAAGGACCGTGGCACCCCATCTCCTCCTCGACATGACTCTCCTCGCTCTGGGGCTGAGGCAAGCGACAATAGGTCCAGACCACACTAGGTTCGAGGTCTAGACCATAGCTACACCCGAACGGCCCAACGAGCGCCAAACTACCCACGAGACCGTATTGATATGCCGTGAGAAATGCACAGTTGGCGTGATCTCGCCCGGTCTTCGAAACGCTGTCACCTCACTCGATCCGGGCCTGTCGAAAATCAGATGCTGACGGTAGCAGTCGATTGTTACCGTCAGTCTTGTGACTGAGCCACCCGTGCTGGGGACCGAACCGCTCGCGGTGGAGCTGGCCAACACGCTCTACGGCGAGGGCATCGACTTCCTGGCCACCGCGGAGTGGGTGCGCGCGTGGTTCGCCGAGGCCATGCCGGGTGCGGTCGTGCCGGATCCGGTGCAGGTGCGGGCATTGCGCGATGCCGTGTACTCGGTGTTCGCGGCCGTTCTGGACCAGCGGGTTCCCGACCAGGCGTCGATCGATCAGGTGAACTCGTTCGCCGCGGCCGCCCCGGTGTACGTGCGACTTTCGTGGCCCCACGCGCAGTGGACCAACACGGTCAGCGGTCCCGCGGCCGTGCTCGGGCGTCTGGCTTCCTCATGCGTAGAAGTGGTGACAGGGCCGTATTCCTTGCTGCGCTGTCCCGCGCCGGGGTGCTCCATGGTGTTCGTCCGGACCCATGCGCGCCGGCGTTTCTGCCATCCGTCCTGCAGTCAGCGCGATCGGCAGGCGCGGTACTACCGCAGGCTGCACCCGGCTGGAGGGGTCCGATGATCACGTGGCGGCCGCTTGTCCTCGCCGACTTCCCGTTGCTGCGCTCGTGGCTGGAGCAGCCATATGTCGCGCGGTGGTGGAACCACGAGACGTCCGACGAGGCCCTCGATCGGGACTTCGGCCTGGCCGTACGTGGCCTGGAACCCGCTGAGATGTACCTGGCGTTGTGGTCCGGGCAGCCGTTCGGGCTGGTTCAGCGGTACCGCATCGAGGACTTCCCGGAGTACGTCGACGAGCTGGCGGCCATTGTGGACGTTCCGCCGGGCGCGATGAGCATGGACTACCTCATCGGCGAGCCGGCGTTCACCGGGCGCGGCGTGGGAACCGAGATGATCCGCTCGATGCTGACCCGCAGCTGGGACGAATGCCCTGCGGCCACGTGCTTTCTGATTCCCGTGCACGCGGACAACCATGCGTCCTGGCGCGCGCTGGCCAAGGCGGGGATGCGGCGGGTGGCCACCGGTGAGCTCGAGCCGGACAACCCGATCGACTCCCGCGACCACGTCATCTACCGAATAGACCGAGCCTGACCAGCGCAAACCCGGAATTGTCGGTGGGCCCTGATACAACAGTCGCATGCGAATCGGTATCGAGCAGCGCAGGGCCCGGCTGGGCCTTCGGCACCTGCTGGCCGTCCAGGCGGGGACGGTCCGGCTGGTGGCGGAGGCTCTGGTCGCGCTGCACGCCACCGATGCCGCGACCGTGTACCTGGCGGTCGCGGCCCGGCAGCAAGCGCCCGACGTGTCCGGCGTCGAGCGCGCGCTGTACGACGACCGGGTCATGGTGCGGATGTTGGGGATGCGCCGCACCATGTTCGTCGTCGAGTCGCATTTGGTGCCCGTCATCCAGGAGGCATGCACCAGGGATGTCGCCGCCCGCCTGCGGCGAGACCTGGTCAAGCACCTGGCTGAGGTGGGCAAGGACGGGGCGTGGCTGTCCGAAGTGGAGGATTCGGCCGCGGCCGCCCTGGCGGCCCGCGGGTCCGCGACGGCGGCGGAGCTGGCCGCCGACGAACCCCGGCTGCGGACATCCCTCGTCTACGCCCCGGACAAGAGCTACGGGTCGACCGCGTACATCACCACGCGAGTACTGGGCCTGCTCGCGGCGGACGGGCGGATCGTGCGCGGCCGTCCCAAGGGCTCGTGGCTCAGTGGGCAGTACCTCTGGTCGGCAATGGACTCCTGGCTCCCGGACGGCTGGGAACCATGGTCGGCCGAGGCTGCCCGCGCCGAGCTGGCGCGCCGGTGGCTGGCTGCGTACGGGCCGGCCCCGGTGTCCGATCTGCGGTGGTGGACCGCCGCGCAGACGAAGATGGCGCTGGCCGAGAGCGGCCCGGTCGAGGTCGCCCTCGACGGGGTCTCGGGCATCGCGCTCGCCGGTGACCTGGCGCCGGTCGAGCAACCGGAGCCGTGGGTGGCGTTGTTGCCCGGCCTCGACCCGACCGCCATGGGGTGGCAGGCACGTGACTGGTACCTCGGCGGCCACGGCCCCGCGTTGTTCGACCGCTCCGGCAACATCGGGCCCACCATCTGGTGTGACGGCCGCATCGTCGGCGGCTGGGCCCAGCGCCCCTCCGGCGAAGTCGTCTTCCGATTACTGGACGACATCGGCACCGACGCCACCACCACCGTCGCCGACACCGCCACCCGCCTCGAGGAATGGCTCGGCCCCACCCGAGTCATCCCCCGCTTCCGCACGCCCCTCGAACGCGAACTGTCCTCATAGGACACTGTCACGTCCGGCGGGATGCCGTAGCTGCGTCCAACGCCGCCTACGGAGCCGAGTTCAATGCCATAACCAAAGGCCATGGCCAGCCGGGCTGGTCTGTTCGTGGTTCGCATCGGTACCTGCCCCGAACGCGCCGGGCATCCCCGTTCTTCCTGGCGATCCCGCCGGTGCGACGCAGGGTTCCGTCAAAGTCGGTTTGCGCTGTTCAGGTGGGGATTCCGAGCAGTGTGAGTGGCCGGGTGATGTCTCGGCTCATGCTGCGGAGGGCTGGGGCGATGGTGGTGGCTCCGTTCAGGCGTAGTGCGATGGTGGCGAGATTGCGCGGGGTGGCCATGGTGCAGGGTGCGGTGCTGGTGCGGACTCGGGAGGCGTCTTCGCGGTAGGTGACGTTGCGGATCCAAAGCAGCCGGTTCTCGATCTGCCAGTGGCCGCGCACCAGCAGACTGATCTGTGCGGGATCGGCGCGGGATCGGCGTGCTGCGCGGGAGATCGGTGAGACCGGCCCACGTGTGGATCTCACGGTTGCCGCTGCTGTGGACGGCTCGCTCGCGGGTGATGCGGAAAACGTGTGCCACACCAGGAAAATCGATGTTCTCGGGAGCCGGGAGGACATCCAGGATGCGGTCTTCGGTGCGGCCATGGCCGGTGTCGTGGCTGCACAGTCGTGGCTGGACCAGGTCTCGGCATGGGGTCCAGTCGAGGCTGTGCAGCAGGTTGTGCAGGCGGTGGAGCTGTTTCTTCACGGTGAACACGTAGTGGCGCCCACGGCCGGTGACATAGCGGGCGCGGGGTCCCGGGTGGTGTGCGGGGTGTCCGCGGTGACGACCGTCCCGGTCAGGTCCGGGACGTGGTCGAGCACCGGGGCGA
>CBIMJO010000740.1:0-5569 GCA_966244135.1 uncultured Actinocrispum sp.
GGCGCGGAGTCGTCGACCGCCGCGTGGATCACCAGATCCACCGGCGTCTCGGCGAGCGCGCGCGCGTAGCCCGCATCGCCGGCGTGGACGCCGCCCGGCGCCAGATCCGAGCCGCCCCGCGGGATGCGCTGGCCGAGCACGATTCCGTCGCCGTCCGTCGCGTCCTGCAGCCGGATGACCGGGAACCCGCCTGCCACCAGCAGGTAGGTGATGACGAGCAGTGCGGCGCCGGACAGCAGGAATAGTCCACTGTAGACGATGGTGAGCCGCCACCGCACCGTCCCTCGGGTCATGGCCCGATCCGGCAGCCGGCCTGGGGCACGTTCTCGATGACCGGCGGGTCGCCCAGTTTGCGGCGCAGCCGGCTGACGGTCACCTTCACCGCGGTCGTGAACGGGTCGGCCATCTGGTCCCACACCCGCTCCAGCAGCTCCTCCGCCGGCCCCAGGCCGAGTCGAGACCGATCGTCAGAATGGTGGCGAGAATGACGGCGAATCCGGTCACGAACGTGTCTGGGCTTCCTTCCACGAGGCTGAAGAACAGCCCGGCGGTCATCCCGGCCAAGAACCCGGTACCGAGTCCGGAGACGACGGCGAGTGCGCCGGTCCGGTCGGTGCCGAGCAGGGACAGGGGGCTTGCCGCGTGCGTGACGGAGGCCGGGCGAACGATCAGCCGGGCGAGCTTGACGGTCGCGATGATCACCACTGCGACCGGGACCACCACCGCCAGACCGCCGACGAGTCCGAGCATCCGCCGGTCGATGATGGTGGGCAGGATGAACCACCAGGAGTCGTACCAACTGTCCAGTGAGGAGTTGGGCGGCAGCACGGAGGGCATCACGTCGAACCAGGTCCGTTCCCATGCGTCGAGCCACAACCTACTGGTGATGTCCACCGCTGGCACGCCGGCTATCCCGACTGCGAGTCCGCCGAGCAGCCCGGCGGTGGCTCGAAGGAGACGAGTGCCGGCACGGACTTCTGTGATTGGTGTGTCTCGAAGGCGGGCGACGCCGATCATCAGTCCGCCTGCCGCACCACCCACGAGTCCGCCGAGGAACCCGATACTCACTTCGTTGTCGATCACGTACCGGTAGTGGTTGCCAGTGAGTGCGGCCATCAGCGGGTCCAGATGAACCGGCCGAGCAAGTGTTGTTCGATGTGTGCCTGGTCAGGCAGCGTGAGGATGTCCGCCGGGTCCAATCCGGTGCGGCTGTAAGCAGTTCGAGCCAACGCGACCATCAGTGGTGTCGACAACGACCGCGCCGGCGGGCCATCGGGGTGACGCCTGAGGTGGGCGAACAGCGGATCCCACTTGTTCGTGTCATGTTCGGCTGTGGTCTCGCGCAGGTACTGTTCGACGTCCTCGGCAAGTACCGGCTGAAGTTCCACCACCGCGGCCGCGGCGAGCGGCTCGGCGTTGGTCACTCCGTGATCCGAGCCGGATGTCAAGATGTCCTGGTACTCCTGCTTGCGGCAGGTCAGCACCAACCCGTCGTCGCCTGCCGCCGCGATCCGGTTCAAGGCTCGGATCGCCGGTCCGCGCAGGTTCGGGGCCATTTCGTCCAGGCCGTCGAGAACAGGCAGGATGTGGCCCATTCTGATCATGTGCAGCGCCAGCGTCATCGACTGCCCGGCCATGTCAACGGTGGTCCGCAACGACGGGTGCGTCTGTTCCAGCTGCCAGGCCATCCAGACATGTGGATGCAGGCGCAACGGGTCCCACGAACTCAGCGACAGCAACACCGGGACCGGCTGACCGGATTGCCTGTGCCGTAACAGTTCGCGGGTTAGCTGGATGGCCAGTACGGTCTTGCCGGTGCCCGGTTCCCCGAGAACTACCAGCCGCCGCGCCGGCAGCCGAAGGAACGCCTCAGCCACTTCGGATAGTTGCCCCGACAGCAGGAACTGGCGCTCCAGTTCGTCACCTGCCGGTCTGCCATCCAGGTCCGTCAATACCGGGCTCGCCGGTGTCCATCGCACCGGAATGAGCCTGCGCAACCCGCGCGCCTCCGCCTCGGCGCGCCATTGGATTGTTACCGCCTCAGCCAGTTGGTCCAGCCGGTGACCAGGCGCCCCAGGCTGTTGGTGGCGCAGGGCCACCCGCAATCCCCGCCCACCGACGACCAGTCCAGGGATCCCAAGGAGCATGCTGACCACGAAGTTGCCGACACTGGCCCATCGATCGGCGGCGTCGAGACGCTGGCTGGCAAGAAAGCCCACAGACCCGGCAACGATGATCGCTCCGCAGACGACCAGCCCGACGACCCAGCCCACTGCCGAGCGCACTCTGCGGCGCCCACGACGCTCCGGTGAAGCTCGCACATACTCACATCGGCGCGCGAGACTGCCGACATAACGGTGCAACCGGTCGCTGGTGCCAGGCTGGGCCATCTGAGTAGATGATGCTCGCTGTTCGAGCTCGGTTGCCGACTCGCCGAAACCCGGGCGACCCCGGGGCCTGGACCCGTGTGTCGACCGGGGTCTTTCATGGGTGCGTACCGCACGAGCGGGCCGCCATGCTGGTGGACGTCCAGAGAGCAGGTTCGGCGGGTCGCCGGCGAGGGGCATACCGCCTCCCGTACCTGGATCTGTTCGTGCCGGAATTCGATGGAGAGGCTGTGCGTGAGATGACCATGCTCGAGCAGCAAACGAGCCACGCGATCCGACCGTTCACCGTGTCCTTCCGCAAAGGGGCGCTCGACGACCTACGCCACCGGCTGGCGGCGACGCGCTGGCCGAGCCGGGAGCTCGTGGGCGATCGCTCCCAGGGGGTGCAGCTGGCGACGATCCGGGCGCTGGCCCAGTACTGGGCGAACGGGTACGACCTCGGCCGGGTGCAGTCCCGGCTGAACGCGCTGCCGCAGTTCACCACCGAAATCGACGAGGTGAGCATCCACTTCGTCCACGTGAAGTCCAAGCATGCGGACGCGCTGCCGCTGATCATGACGCATGGCTGGCCCGGCTCGGTCATCGAGATGATCGACTCGATCGGCCCGCTGACTGATCCGACCGCGCATGGTGGCAGTGCGGCGGACGCATTCCATCTCGTGCTGCCGTCCCTGCCCGGCTACGGCTTCTCGAGCGAGCCTGCCGAGCTCGGGTGGGATCTCGTGCATACGGCCCGGGCGTGGGCGGAGCTGATGAGCCGGCTCGGCTACGACCGGTATGTGGCCCAGGGTGGTGACGTCGGCGCCGGTGTGACCGACGCGATGGGACGGCTGGGCCCGGCGGGCCTGGCCGGCATCCATACGAATCTGCTGGTGCCTGCCCTCAACGACCCGTCGTCGCTGCCGAACGACACCGAGGAGGAACGCGCGGCGCTCGCCGCGATCAAGGTCTTCCAGACCACCGGGAACGGCTACTTCGTGGAGATGGCCACCCGGCCGGAGACGATCGGCTACGCGTTGCTGGATTCGCCGGCCGCGCTCGCCGCGTGGATGATCGACCACGACACGGACGCCTACTACAAGATCGCAAGCGCGTTCGTCGACGGCAAGCCGTCGGGGGGTCTCACGCGGGATCACCTCCTCGACGACATTACGACCTACTGGCTGACCGGCACCGGGGCGTCCACGGCCCGGTCGTACTGGGAGGCGTACGGGCCGGATGCACCGGCTGCGGGCCGTCCGCCGCTGCCGGATCCGCGCGTTCCGGTCGGTTTCAGCACGTTCCCCGGGGAGATCTGGCGGACGCCGCGCAGCTGGGCCGAGAGGGCCTATCCGACGCTCAACTACTTCGGGGTCGCGGCCCGCGGCGGCCATTTCGCTGCCTGGGAGGAGCCTGAGCTGTTCGCGGACCAGGTGCGGGCCGCGTTCCGGCCACTGCGATAGGACACGGCCGCGGCAGACGCCCGTATGTCCACGCTGTGAACTCCGACGAATCTAGAAGTGGAGAGACCATGGCTCCGTCCACGTCCCAACCCACTCGACGGCAAGTGCTCCAGGCAGGCGTCGCGGCCGGCCTCACCGTCGCCGCGTCCACTGTGCTGGGGCAGGCGCCGGCGATCGCCGCGGTGCCTAGCGACCCGAACGGGGTCCGCCCGTTCCGGGTCGCGGTCCGGCGCGAACGGCTGGCAGAGTTGCACCGCCGCATCGAAGCAACCCGCTGGCCGACCCGCGAGCTCGTCTCCGACCGCTCGCAAGGCGTGCAGCTGGCGACCGCTCAGGCGCTCGCCCGGTTCTGGACGACCGGCTACGACTGGCGGCGGTTCGAGGCGAAGCTCAACGCACTACCCCAGTTCAAGACACAGATCGACGGCGTCGACATCCACTTCGTTCACGTACGCTCCCGGCACCGCGACGCACTGCCGCTCATCATGACCCATGGCTGGCCGGGGTCGATCGTCGAGCTGCTCGAGACCGTCGGTCCGCTGACGAATCCGACCGCGCACGGCGGCACGGCGGCGGACGCCTTCCACCTCGTACTACCGTCAATCCCCGGCTACGGCTTCTCCGGCAAACCGGAGGAAATGGGCTGGGACTACAACCGGACAGCGCGAGCCTGGGCGGAACTCATGCACCGCCTCGGCTACACCCGCTGGGTCGCTCAGGGCGGAGATGTCGGCGCCGCCGTAACCGATGGCATCGGCCGCCTGGCACCGGCCGGTTTGCTCGGCATCCACGTGAACCTGCTGGTGCCGGCCTTGGGCAGTACCGCCAACCTGCCGAAGAACACCGATGAGGAGATGGCCGCGGCCGCCGCGCTCCAGGTCTTCTCGACGAGCGGCCGAGGCTACATCGTCGAGCAGTCGACGCGGCCGCAGACAATCGGCTACGCGTTGTTGGATTCGCCCGTCGCCCTGGCGGCCTGGATGCTCGATCACGACACGGACAGCTATCGCAAGATCTCCCGCGCCTTCCTCGGCGGACCGCCGTCAGGCAACCTCACCCGGGAGCACGTCCTCGACAACGTCTCGGTCTACTGGCTGACCGGGACCGGTGAGTCGGCCGCCCGGGTGTACTGGGAGAGAGCGCGAACCGCCGGCGCCGGCCAGAACTCTCCGGCGGTGAGCGTGCCGGTCGCGTTCAGCGCCTTCCCCGGCGAAATCTTCCAAGCTCCACGGAGCTGGGCCGAGACCATCTACCCGACCCTCGACTACTACCACCAACCCACGCGGGGCGGACACTTCGCGGCTTGGGAGGAGCCCGGACTGTTCAGCCAGGAGCTTCGTGCCGCCTTCCGCCCGCTTCGATGACCGGACGCTGGATCGCCGATGAAGCGCGACATTCGGCCGTGACTGTGGTCGGGTTAGTAACGATGGGCACAGTACATCGGGGAGCTCAGGCGCGGGCCAATTAGTGGCTGTTCGTGTTCGCCGCGCCTGATGATCCTGCCAAGACGGTTCTGATCATCAACCTGAACCCGTATGCGGCCGGCATGAGCGCGATGCCTCCGTTTCTCATGAAATCGGAATTCCATCCGGATGGGATTTGTCGGATCAACGTCGACACTGACGGAACGAGGGCTGCCAGGACGCCGTCCAGCTACAGTCCGAACTCCAAGCCAAGGCTGGAGCGGCAGCGTACAAACAGTCCGCCGCTACGTGCATGCCTTTCGCGCCACGGCTGCCC
>CBIMJO010000741.1:0-5562 GCA_966244135.1 uncultured Actinocrispum sp.
CCATGTCGACTCCGCGTCCGACGACGAGCTGTTCGACCTGCTCGACAAGGACTTCGGGATCACCTGACGGCAGGGAGGACGTCGATGTCGGAAGTGGCCAGGCTGCGCGAGTACCTGAGGAAGGCGACCGCGGAGCTGTACCGGATGCAGAACCGGTTGCGGGAAGTGGAGAGCAAGCGCTCCGAGCCGGTCGCGATCATCGGCATGGCCTGCCGCTTCCCCGGCGGTGTGACCTCCCCGGACCAGCTGTGGGACCTCGTTGCCGCGGGTGGCGACGCGATCACCCCCTTCCCCGAGGACCGCGGCTGGGATCTGGACGCGCTCTACGACCCGGATCCCACCGCGGTGGGGAAGACCTACGCGCGACATGGCGGATTCCTCACCGGTGCGGCCGATTTCGACGCCGGGTTCTTCGGGATCTCACCGCGTGAGGCGCTCGCGATGGACCCGCAGCAACGCCTGCTGCTCGAGGTGTCGTGGGAGGCCTTGGAGTCTGCGGGGCTTCCGGTGGAAACGTTGCGGGGAAGTCAGACCGGGGTGTTCACCGGGGTGATGTATCACGACTACCTCGCTCGTTTGGCCGAGATCCCGGCGGAGCTGGAAGGGATGCTGGGGACCGGGGGAGCGGGGAGTGTTGCCTCGGGGCGGGTTTCGTACACGTTCGGGTTCGAGGGGCCCGCGATCACCGTGGATACCGCTTGTTCGTCCTCTTTGGTCGCTCTGCATCTGGCGTGTCAGGCGCTTCGGGCGGAGGAGTGCTCGCTGGCGTTGGCCGGTGGGGTGACGGTGATGGCCGGGCCGGCGCCATTCGTGGAGTTCAGCCGCCAACGAGGACTGTCGCCGGACGGCCGGTGCCGGTCGTTCGCCGCCGGGGCGAACGGGGTCGGATGGTCTGAAGGCGTCGGTGTGCTTGCGGTGGAACGGTTGTCCGACGCTCAGCGGCTGGGGCATCCGATTCTGGCGGTGGTGCGGGGCAGTGCGGTGAACCAGGATGGCGCCTCGAATGGCCTGACCGCGCCGAACGGGCCGTCGCAGGAACGGGTCATCCGACGTGCTTTGGCGCAGGCTCATCTGTCGATTGTGGATGTTGATGTCGTAGAAGCGCATGGCACGGGAACCGGCCTCGGTGACCCGATCGAGGCGCAGGCGATCTTGGCGACCTATGGGCAGGAACGGGCTCAGCCGCTCCTGCTGGGGTCGGTGAAGTCGAACATCGGACACGCTCAGGCCGCGGCCGGGGTGGCGGGCGTGATCAAGATGGTGCAGGGGATGCGGCATGGGCTGGTGCCGCGGACGCTCCACGTCGACATGCCGTCGTCCGAAGTGGACTGGACGACGGGGGCGGTCTCTCTCGTCACGGAGAACACACCCTGGCCGGACAACGACCATCCGCGGCGATCGGCGGTGTCCTCGTTCGGGATCAGCGGGACGAACGCGCACGTGATCCTCGAACAGGCGCCCGCGCTGGAGGAATACGCCGCACCCGCAGAGGCGGCTTTGGTGCCATGGGTGCTGTCGGCGAAGTCGGCCGATGCCTTGAAGGGGCAGGCCGAGAGGCTGCGAGGACACCCGGGCCGGGCCGAGGACATCGGGTATTCGTTGCTGCGGACGCGAACCTTGTTCCGGCATCGGGCGGTGGTCGTCGCGCAAGACCGCGAGGGCTTCGACAAGGGGCTGGCCGCGATCGCGGAAGGCGCGGGGACTACTGGGGTTGACGTCGGCGGGAAGCTGGCATTCGTCTTCCAGGGCCGGTGCCGGGCCGGCCGCGAGTTGTACGAACGGTTCCCGGTGTATGCACAGGTTTTCGATGAGCTGCGAGAGTTCGGCGAGGCGTTCGCTGTTGAGGTAGCGGTGTTCCGGCTGTTCGAGGACTGGGGGATCCGGCCGGACTACATCGTCGGGCACTCGGCTGCGGCGGCGCACGCAGCCGGGTTCGTCGACACGAGGGACGCGCAGAGGCTGGTGCTGGCGGAACGGCCGGACGAGGTCGCGCGTGGCCTCACGTTCGGAGTACCGGCCATTCCCATGGTGTCCACAGTGACCGGACGAGTCGTGGCCCGCGAAGAGCTGAGCCGCGGCTTCTGGACCCGGCGAGGTGACCCGGACATGGCGATCCTCGACGAGCTCGACGTGCGGTGCTCCCTGACAATGGGAGTGGCCGATGTGGACACTGTGCTGGCCGCGCTGGCCACGGTGTACATTCACCGGCCCGAACTCGCTGACATCAAAGGCAAGCAAGTGCCGCTGCCGGCATACGCCTTCCAGCATGAGCGCTACTGGCTGGACTCCAGTGCGACCGTCACCTACAGCCACGAACAACAGGAAGTCCAGAACCTGCTGGAACAGCTGGAAGGTCTCGACGAAGCCGCGCAGGACGCCTTGCTGCTGAGGTTCGTCCGGGCCGAGGCGTCGTCTGTGATGGGACACGAGGAGCCAGCGGCGATCCGGGCGGACGACGACTTCCTGGACATCGGGTTCACCTCGATGACCGTGGTGGAGCTGCGCAACCGGCTGCGCGAGGCGACCGGCCTGGAGCTGCCGATGAGCGTGATCTTCGACTTCCCGACCCCGCAGGACGTCGCCGAGTACCTGCGCGGGACACTGGCCGAGCGAAAGGGATCCGATGGGACACCATGAGTTCCGTCGTGCGGTGGAGCTGCACGACCGCGAGTTGATCAGCGCCGCGCTCGCGCCCGATGTCGTCGTGCACAGCCCGGTGACCGCGCGTCCGTTCGCCGGCAAGGAGGTCGTGACGAAGCTGATCTACGCAGCCCGCGCCGGGGTGAGCGGGTTCGTCTACACCGACGAGATCGTGTCCGAGGGTATCGCCGGGCTCATCTTCCGTGGCAAGATCAAGGGGCGCCCGGCCGAGGGGATGGACCTGGTTCGGTTGGACGGCAATGGTTTGGTGGCAGACCTCACGGTGATGATCCGGCCGTTGTTCGCCGGAGCCGCGTTCAACGAGGTGATGGCCCCGGTCGTGGCCGAGTTACTGGGCTGACCCTGTTTTCGTCATAGCGGCAAGGGACGGGTTCACCTCTCATCTCGTGGCTGTTTCACTGTCGCGCCGGTCGCGGTTCTGGGAATGTTCGAAAGGCCGGTCCGCGCTGGGGAGTGTGATGCCATGCAGGTGAAAGTGCTTGGGCCGCTGGAGGTCCGCGAGAACGCCCGCCCGATCACGCCGACCGCGACCAAACACCGGCAGGTGCTGGCGCTGCTCGCGTTGAACGCCGGCCAGGTCGTCTCGGTGCGCACCCTGCTCGAGGAGCTCTGGGGAACGGACCTGCCGAACACGTCCATCCAGACGCTGCGGACCTACATTCTGCATCTGCGCCGCCGGATCGGTGGCACCGCCAAGAAAGTACTCGTCACGCGGCACGGTGGGTACCTGCTCGACATCGCCCCGGCGGACCTCGACGCGCACGAGTACGAGCGATTAGCCACCGAGGGACGCGCTGCCATCGACCGCGGCGACCACCAGACGGCGTCGGTCCTGTTGCGTTCGGCGCTGGAAACCTGGCGTGGTCCCGCTTTGGTGGACGTGCAGCCCGGCCTTCCGCTTGGTGTGCACGTGAACCGCTTGGAGGAGAGCAAACTCGGTGTGCTGGAGGCCTGGGTGGACGCCGATCTGCGCTTGGGCCGCCACCAGCAGCTGCTCAGCGAGCTGGCCGAGCTGACCGCTCGGTTCCCCATGCACGAACGGCTTTGCGCGCAGTACATGATCGCCCAGTACCGGTCCGGCCGGCAGTGGCGGGCCCTGGAGATATTCCGGACCCTGCGTCACACCCTCGTCGCCGAGCTGGGCATGGAGCCGTCGCCGGGAATCCAGCACCTGCAACGCGCCATCCTCAACGCCGACCCACGCCTGGACGAACCCCGCACCGGTAGCGACCCCATCCCGGTGGCGGTCTCCTAGCCGTCGGTTCCAGTGACGCTCCTCCGGCCAGGTTCCGATGCGACGGGCCGAGGTCCCGGCGCACACGTGCGTGTGTAGTGACGCTCACCTTCCGTGGCCCCGGTGAACCGGGGTACAGTTTGTTGAAGCTTCAACATTTGGAGGGTGACGGAAATGGGTGTCTTCCGGCTGAACCACGCCGTGCTGTTCGTCCGGGACGTGACCGAGAGCGTGGTGTTCTACCGTGACGTGCTCGGGTTCGGCTACACGGAGGGCGGCGACTCCCACAAGGGCGCGGCGTTCCTGCGCGCGCCGGGCTCGGCCAACGACCACGACCTCGGCCTGTTCGAGATCGGCCCCGACGCGCAGCCGTCCGGCGCCGGGCGGACCTCGGTCGGCCTGTACCACCTGGCCTGGGAGGTGGACACGCTCGGCGACCTGGAGGAGACCGCGAAGCGGCTCACCGAGGCGGGCGCGCTGGTCGGCAGCTCGGACCACGGCACGACGAAGTCCTTGTACGCCAAGGACCCCAACGGCATCGAGTTCGAGGTGGTCTGGATCATCCCGCGCGACCAGCTGACCGACGCCGACCTGGAGAAGAGGTCGGTCATCGGCCGTCTCGACCTGGACCAGGAGCTGGCCCGCTACGGGCGTGACGCACGCAGTGGGGTGGGTATCTCCCGATAGGCGCGTTTTGTCTTACTGACCTGCGGTGACACCGTTCCGACAGCCGCTGTTCACCGTCCTGAAGCGTGGACGTCGGTCCCTGGTGACAGGGTCCGACGGGCTTCGGGACGAGAGGAGCGCACCATGCGCAGATGGCATCGAACCCTGCTGGTGCTGGCGGCGGCCGGTTCGCTGGCGGTGGCCGAACCGGCGCTGGCGGGCGGCAACGGTCATGACCGGGACGGGCACGTCTTCGCGGTGATCGGCGACATCCCCTACGGTGACGCGCAGATCGCCAACTTTCCCAAGGTGATCGCGCAGATCAACGCCGACCCGCGCTTCGCCAGGTGTTCTTCGGGCAACCCGGCAAGACCCTCGCGCAGCATCCGGCGCGGGTGCGGTCACAAGCGGACCAAGGGATCCCGGAGAACGTCCGGTGGGAACGCGCGGACGTCCAGTTCAGCGCCGTGCACATCGTGGGCAGCGACAACAGCCTGCTGCCGTGGACCGGACAGACCGCGCCCACCCCGGAACAGACCGCTGAGGTGCTGGGCCGCACCGCCGCGGTGGTCCAGCAGATCCACGACACCTTCGTCGACGCCCGGTGTACCTGTTCAACGGCGACAGCCACATCTACAACAGCGACAACCCGCTGGCAGCCGGCTCGAAGTGGTTGCCGCCGTACAAGGTCGGCCCGGTGCCGAACCTGGCCCGGATCACCGTGGACGGGTCGACCGGGGTGAACAACTACCTCCGCGTCACGGTCCACCCCCGCGGCGGGGACGTGCTGACCTGGGAGCGGATTCCGTTCGCCACGGGATGACCTGCACTGGTCACTGGAGATAATCTGGGGCGGTGAACCTGGGCCGCCTCGACGACGCCGACTACCCGACTTACACGATCGGGCAGGCGGCGGAGCTGCTCGGCGTGCAGCAGGCGTTCCTGCGCAGCCTGGACACCGCCAGCGTGGTGAGCCCGCAGCGGTCGTCCGGTGGTCACCG